>JBIKXM010000254.1:0-2794 GCA_044355755.1 Burkholderiaceae bacterium
CGTCGGCTCGCAAAAGACGTTGAGATACTGACCGCAACGGCTGAAAATATTTGTCGCATCGCTATGCTCAAAATAACGCTTGCTAAATTACGATGAATTTATTTCAAGACGACTTCTAAATTTTATGGGTCATCTACCGACCTATCCTGCGCTGGCAGGCAGAATAAAGTATGAACATTATTTTGGCGGTAGTGTCGGCGTTTTCAGCTATCCCGATTTACGTAGCCATCCAAATATCATTACTCTTGGCTTACGTTATACGCCGATTCCGTTATTCACTTTTGCGCTGGATAGGCGCATGGTCAGTTGGTCGCACAATGAAATGCAAGCATCGATCAAGTTGAATCTATTTTTCGATAAAATCTGGTCACAGCAGCTGCGTCAACCCGCTAGCAGGTCTCAGCTATTTGGCAGTCGTTATGATCTGGTGGAGCGCAATCATAGGATTGTATTGGAGTATAAAGATCCTATCTATATTCAATTATCTGAGCGCATCACAGGGGCTGGACAGCAAGAAATTCCATTTAGCTTTAATGTGACCTCAAAATTTCCGATCACCAATATTCTCTGGCGTGGCAGCGCTGCCCAGGCCTGTGGTTTAGCCAATGGTTGTGTCAAGGTGGTCGGAAATGGCCAATATGTTTTAGTGTTACCCGCGTATCAGTCTGGTGCGGCTAATCAATATCAGTTACAAGCGCAAGTAACCAATCAAGCTGGCATGTATGCGCAATCGAACATTATGCTCGTGACAGTATTAGCGAGCACTACACCGGAAAACATTAAGCCGGTTGTCCCCAATCCGCTGACGATACAGCCCGTTATGGCGCAGACGCTGACATTAAATCAAACCGTGCAGCCGTTTATGCCAATCGAGGTCTTGAGCGGTAATCTGCCGTATACATTTAATATCAGTCCGGCTTTACCCGCCGGACTCAGCTTTGATACGGCTACCGGCATGATCACTGGTGTGCCGACAGTGTTAAGCCCCAGCACGCAGTATCAAGTTAGCCTGACTGATGCCGCTGGACAAACCGCGCAAACCAGTTTTACGCTAAGCGTTGTCCCTGCACCATTAGTCGCGACCGTGCGCGTGACCAGGACCGATTTTATTATGGATCCTGATAATGACTACGAGCAATCTGTCTGGCCATTTAGTGTTTCGGGTGGTGTCGGGCCATATACCTTTAGCAGTCAGCCGGCATTGCCAGCAGGCTTAACCTTTGATGCACAGGGCGTTATCAGTGGAGGGCCGCAAGTCGGTACCAATGAGATTACTTACACGATTACTGCAACCGATAGTTTAGGCAGTACCATCAGTAGAAATTTCACCCTAACGGTGCATGAGTAGTGATATGGCCTGATTCATTTAATGACGCTGGTCTACCTTACCGCGTAGTCCCAATAGGGGCCGTCGCATCACCAGCTGCGCGACTCAAATAGGGCGTTTGCGCGGTACTCAGGCTGCTCTCCACGACGCGACGTATAAGTCGCGTCAGCTACGTCGGCGTGCAGCGGTGTGGCATGCCATCCTATTATTGCCAAGCATGAGTTTTGCTCGCCCGTGAGCATTATTCCGTGTAATTTTCTACTGAAATGGCATATCTACTAAAATACCCCCTGACCTGCATATCTGATAAAAATAAACCTTCCTAATACAGGAGTGATAATTATGTTTTTGCCTTTTCTATTGGCGCTGATAGCGGTGGTTTGCTTTAACTACAAGCAGCGCAAAACGGGGTTGGTACTGTGGTTATTATTGCTCGTCAGCATCAGCGTATTATTTGTGCATCATGCTGATGATGTCTTAAATCTTCGCTTTTAGAGGGGACATTATGTTCAGGAATTACAGATTGCCGCGTTTTGTTGCAAACTCAAACTTAGGTCAATTGCTGAATATTTTAGGGTTATTAGGGATTAGTTTTTCTCTGATCGTCGCCTTTTACTATCAATTTTGGCAACACGAATTGCCTTGTCCGCTATGCTTGTTACAACGTGCCGGTTTAATGTGCATTGGGTTCGGTTTTTTGATGAATATCAAATTTGGCGAACGTAATTTGCACTACGGCCTTTCAATTGTCAGTGCGCTGATAAGTGGTGCGATATCGACACGACAAATACTGCTCCATATTGTGCCTGGTTCAGGGAGTTATGGCTCGGTTTTATTAGGCATCCATTTCTATACCTGGGGCTTGCTCGCTGCTATCAGTACCATTACATATATTGCATTGTTGCTGATTCTAAATACCGCCACATTACTTGATGAACGGCATAGACAATCAAACAAACTCGGTAGAGTGACGATGATAATTTTTTCTTTATTGGTTGCGGCTAACTTGGTTACGGTGATACTTGAATGTGGTCTCGGGCAATGCGCTGATAATCCAACGCAATATCAATTACTCAGTCTGATGCAAACTACCTAACGGTAGGCCCGCACGACACCCAGTGCGGAAAAAAAGAGCGCTGTTTGGCCAGGTTGTTACTTGATCGCAACGGTCTCGTCTTGCCAGCAAATACCGCATATAGCGAGTAAATGAGTTGCATAACTAACGGCACCGATCACCTTATATTTGAGCCGGTGCGCGAAAGTTATGCCACAGTCTTTGTAAATAAAGGAAACTTTCAACTGATTGGAGGCATGACCGCCGTATTTCAGCTGCTTTTAGGGTTTGAGATAAGTTTCGACTAACTTAACCCAAAAGCTTGAGCCAAGCGGAATAATCTCATCATTAAAGTCATAACTTGGGCTATGCAGGATACATGGGCCAGGACCATGTCCTGGCAGAGCTTGTTG
>JBIKXM010000017.1:0-9404 GCA_044355755.1 Burkholderiaceae bacterium
ATCGTGGTGCTGATTTACGCTACAGCCTGGAAATAACCCTAGAGCAAGCATATCATGGCTATGATGCGCAAATTCGCGTCCCCAGCTGGATCAGCTGTGACCCATGCCATGGTAGTGGTGCGGCACCAGGAACAAAAGCAGAAACTTGTTCGACCTGTGGTGGCCACGGCGAAGTACGTATTGCACAGGGCTTTTTTAGTTTGCAGCAGACTTGCCCCAAATGTCATGGTAGCGGTAAATATATCCCAACCCCCTGCACAAGCTGCCAAGGTTCAGGCAAGACCAAGCAACAAAAAACGCTGGAAGTCAAAATCCCCGCCGGGATTGATGAAGGTATGCGGATTCGTTCGACCGGAAATGGCGAACCTGGTATCAATAATGGCCCAGCGGGCGACCTCTACGTTGAAATTCATATCAAACCGCATGCTTTATTCCAGCGTGATGGCAATGATTTGCACTGTCAAATTCCGATCAGCTTTGCAACGGCAACCTTAGGTAGCGAAATAACCGTGCCTACCCTGGCAGGTAATGCCAACTTTGTGGTACCTGAAGGGACACAATCGAATAAAACTTTTAGGTTACGCGGCAAAGGCATTAAAGGCATACGCGCATCTTATCCGGGCGATTTATATGTGCATGTGATCGTTGAAACGCCAGTCAAATTAACCGAGGCCCAAAAAGCTTTATTGCGTCAATTTGATCAGAGCTTGCAAGAAGGTGGGTCGAAACACAATCCTAAATCCAAAAGTTGGTTAGATCGCGTAAAAGAGTTTTTTCACTAAACTGTTAGCAATAACTAACTTAACCATGTCATAACAAGGCGCATAGGCAAAGACGAGGTTTTGTGCAGCACTGCTGCATCGCGTCCGCGCCGTTTTGCCTTGCAAAACAAATCGTGGCATCGCAGAAAGCAGAAGGTACGACCTGAGCACAGCGTTGCGCCAGGGAAAAACAGAGTACAGCGGAGCAGATCATTAAGGTGTACTGCCACTGCGCCACCTTCTTAGCGCGGACGTTACCGCAGGCCCGCACATGAGCATTTAGTTCCGGCTTAACTTTGCCACACGAAGTTAGCGCATATTAACACTTGCGTTTTGGTATGCGCAGCTTGCACCTGCTTACCACGCAACCGGAGTTAGCGTTACAGTCATTTTTTAAAAATAATCTGTGGTTAATGGCTGGTGTGCCACACCGATTTGATTAACTCTCGACCATTGATCTAAGGCTTGGGTTATTTTTTCATACAGAGACTCAAGCATATCGTCGCTAATGCAATAAGGTGGCAACACATAGACTGTCGCACCCAACGGTCTTAATAGGACTCCTTGCTCTCGCATATAAGCCCTGAGCCAGGGTGCCGGCAAGCGGGTTGGGTCATTGTGTTGCATCTCGAAAGCGGTAATGACGCCTCTTTGTCGTGCTCGGGATACCATAGGATGGGCTGACAATTGCCGTAATAGACGTTGTTGTAGCTGTGTTATTTGTTGTATTCGGGCCAGGGTATTTTCTTCTCTGAAGACCTGTAGTGAAGCCAATGCTGCCGCACATCCTAAAGGATTCGCGGTATAAGAGTGTCCATGTAATAAGGCTTTGCCAACATCATCATCCAAAAATGCCTGATAGATATGCGGTTTTGCGACTGTAGCCGCCATCGGCAAAAAGCCTCCCGTCAGCCCCTTAGATAAGCAAATGATATCTGGGGTGACTGCCAACTGTTCGGTTGCAAAGAAAGTCCCCGTACGCCCAAACCCAGTCATTACTTCATCAAAAATAACGGGTATCTGCTCTGCCTGAATACGTTCGACTAGCTTGCCAACAAATGCAGGGCGTGCCATACGCATCCCGGCTGCACCTTGTACCAGTGGTTCTAATATAAACGCGACTAATTCTTGACTATAGCGTGCCAAGTAGGCTTCTAATAAACGCCATACTTCTGCCTCACGTTCCTCAGGGTCGTGTTCGTTCCACGTTTCAGGATAAGGTAAGAAATCGACCTCAAACAGCCAATCATTAAACGGTGTATAAAAACCACAGGATTTACCCGTCGCCATCGCACCGAATGTATCCCCGTGATAGGCCCCTTGGAAGGCTAAAAAGCGTTTACGCGGGCTACCTTGGTTACGCCAATACTGACCAGCCATTTTCAGGGCAATCTCGACTGCCGTAGCACCATTATCAGAATAAAAAACGTATTGCAGAGGAGCGGGTAAATGTCCAATCAGCTGTTGCGCTAACTGAATTGCGGGGGGATGGGTAACGCCCCCAAACATCACATGCTCAAGTGTTTTCGCTTGTTCGGCAATAGCTTGCGCAATCGTCGGATGAGCATGCCCATGTAGGTTGACCCACCAACTTGAAATCGCATCTAGATAGGCTTTGTTGTGTTCATCATATAAATAAGCCCCTTGAGCACGCACTATATTTAGTGGCTGTTCTGCTGTTTGTGCTTGCGTGAAGGGATGCCAGCAATATTGGCGATCGAGCGCTAACCAAGTCATAAAAAGATACCGTTACAAAATCTGCTAGAGAATCGCGGTGGCTTTATACCATGTTTTTCGCAGACACCCAACGATCAAACTCTTCCGCACTTACCCAGCCTAAGGCGAGTGCCGCTTGGCGTAAGGTCAAACCTTCTAAATGGGCCTTTTTGGCAATTTGAGCGGCGCGATCATAGCCGATATGCGGCGTCAAGGCAGTCACTAACATTAATGAACGCTCAACTAGCTCTTGGATACGTTGCGTATTCGCAGTCATACCCTGCACGCAATATGTATTAAAGCTACGACAGCTATCGCTCAATAGTCGTGCGCTTTGTAGAAAGTTATAAATTAAGACCGGCTTAAAGACATTCAGCTCAAAGTTTCCCGAGGCGCCCCCCCAAGTGATAGTGACATCATTGCCAAATATTTGGGTACATACCATGGTCAATGCTTCGGCTTGGGTTGGATTCACTTTACCCGGCATAATTGAACTACCTGGCTCATTTTCTGGCAAGCTTAGTTCAGCTAAACCCGAACGTGGCCCGGAAGCCAACCAACGAATATCATTGGCTATTTTCATCAAACTAGTGGCCAAGGTTTTTAATGCACCATGTGCCAGTACCAGTGCTTCATGCGCAGCTAAAGCCGCAAATTTATTCGGCGCACTAACCCAAGCTAAACCTGTTTGCTTGGCTAATTGTGCTGCTACACGCTGCCCGAATTCGATATGTGTATTGAGACCGGTACCGACCGCCGTCCCCCCTAGCGCCAGATGTAATAAATCAGGTATGGTATTTTGTATACCGGTATTGGCATATTCCAACTGTGCGATGTAACCAGAAATTTCTTGTCCCAGAGTTAGGGGGGTAGCATCTTGCAAATGGGTCCGACCAATTTTGATAATGTTTGCAAATTCATCTCGCTTTGTACGCAAAGTAGCAATTAAGCTTTGCACCGCCGGCAATACTTGGTGTTGCAATATTTGAACTGCGGCAATATGCATGGCACTGGGAAACGTATCGTTGGATGACTGGCCTAAGTTCACCTCATCATTCGCATGCACTAAACGTTTTAGCCCACGTTCCCCACCCAATAATTCGGAAGCCCGGTTCGCCAATACTTCATTGACGTTCATATTGGTTTGTGTGCCTGAACCGGTTTGCCAGACGGATAAGGGAAATTCACTATCATGCTGATGTTGCAACACTTCAGCAGCCGCTTGTGTAATCGCATCAGCCTTTTGTTGCGCCAAATAACCCAGTTCATAATTCACCTGGGCCGCAATACTTTTTATTTGTACAAGCGCATAAATCACAGCCAATGGCATGCGCTCTGTAGAAATGGCGAAATATTGTCGACTGCGTTCAGTCTGTGCCCCCCAAAGGCATGCGCTCGGAACTTCGATCGTGCCCAAAGCATCCTGTTCTATACGTGTGTTGGCCATCTGTCTAAGCTTTAATAGTTACGTCGTGCTAAACGGTATAAATTTCTGACATACCCATTTTTTAAACCTTTCTGGCTATGCCCGGTGTTATACATCGAGAGTGCTGCCTGCAATGCCTGCTGCCCAGGGCCATGCCGGCCCATAGCAAGTATATAGTTTGACTGCAAAATGGCTTGCATTGCCTGTAAGTTAACACAAGGTTTAAAAATATCATCGACGGCAATACCTAATCGTGGCAGATTTTTGGAATTGATCTGTGCATACCCCATATCGATAGAGAATCCTTGTTTAATTAATGTTTTGGCAATCGCAACCGCCTGCGCTTCCGAACGCGGTTGCCGCGACAATTTAGCGCCGCCATTCACACCAATTGCAAAGGGATTCCCCCTTGATTCATGTTGTATTAAAGAGTACGCAGTGGTTGGATGAATAGCCGGTGCGCACAAACTAATCAGTAATAATAACTCTTTCATAGATGTATATATAAGATCTGCGCAAAACGCGCCACTTGTATCGGGCCTGACTGAAATAACTGCTCTTACTTTGGGATAAAAAACGTTTTGATCGGTATTGATATGTTTTCTTGATCATTACCCAGGCAATCGATACCGAGACCATTGCACATATCAAAAGCGATACCGGCAGAACAGTTTTGTTTATGTCCTATTAGTGAAAATAGGACACGTTCGTCCCAATAATCTCAATCTCGACACGACGATTACGCGCCCTACCTTCTGCTGTATTATTATCGGCAACAAAGTTCCCGGCACCTTCATAACTGACATAAATATGATTGGCTGGTATGCCCTGTGCGACCAAGAAATCGTAGGCACTGACTGCACGTGCCAAGGCTATTTCGTTATTTTCTTTACTATCTTGATTTGAATCTGTATAGCCGCGTATTTCAATATTTTCACTGGCTTTAGCTAATTCGAGGAGTGCGGCTTTCATTTCTGAAGACAGTGTGAAATTTTTTTTATCCACCCCGAAGTGCGCAGTGAAAATGACATTTTCATCTCGAATTTTGACTAAATTTTTTGGGTCTTTGAGTAATTTAGTCAATTTTTTGTTTTTGGTAATCAGGGTCGCTGGCTTCTCTGGCTCACTGTCTACCCACTCTTTTTCCGCTGTGACCTCTTTCTTTTGCGTAGCCACAATAGCTGGGGCAGCCGTAGCAGCTACTGTAGCCGGTTGCCCAGCATTGGCCTTACTGACTGATGAGGGTTTATTACGCACCGGATTATTTTGCTGCAATTGTTTTTGTAATGTGATGACTTGCTGCTTCAAATCAACAATACTCGCTTTTAATTCATCTTGCTCTTTAAGTTGATGATAATACTGATAATCATCGTCAATAGCGGTCTCAAACGCTGCCAGTTCGGCGGCGGTATTGACCGGAACACGATGCTGCCCCCGAGGTGTTTTGACTTTTGGCGGAAAACTACATGCTGCTAGCCCTATCGTTAACAAAATGACACTTAGCGTTGATATTGTTTTGTTATTCATGTTTTCGTTTCCTCCACTCACTTACTTGATGATTCTGCGTGATGTAATGTCGCGTTACCAAATTGCGCTATCAATTTTGCAATCGGGTCATAGTGCACCTCAGCGACATAACGCTCCTTGATAACAGGCTGTCCGTGTACATCATGATGATTTTGTGCCAGCAAATGAATAATGATGTCTATGGTCAAGGTAACTAGATGCTTCAACGCCGCAGCATCATAGATAGCAGCGTTATCATGCTCCTTGCACATAAATACATAGCGCTCATAAGCGAGTGCACAGGATTCGGCATGGAAGGTGGTAATCGAACCACTATGCCCCGTGGTCAATAATTTCAAGAAATCGTAGGCCTCACTACCACGCAACTCAGCGAGTAGTACACGATCTGGCTTCATCCGCATATTGCTGGCAATCAGCGCAGCGGGTGTGACGTTGGCAACCCCCTGCCCCCCCTTGGAATAGAGTAAATGCACACGATTTGGATGTTGTGGCAGAAAAATTTCGCGCACATCTTCAATCGTCGTCAAGCGCTCCGAAGTCGGAATAGCTTGGCAAGCTGACTTCATCAAGGTGGTTTTCCCAGAACCGGTGTTACCGACAAAAGCGATATTTTTACGTGCTTTCACGGCTAAATTGATGAATTGTTTTAGGCGATTACTGGCTAGGCAGGCACAAAGCTCTTGATCTATTTCAGGTAATTCATGCTTGCGCGTTTCAAAGTATGGTGATTTAGCCCAAACAAAGCGACTAAAAGCCCCTTCAGCCTCATAATCGTCGAGTGATTTGATCGAGGCACTCGGGATGCGGATGGAAAATGACACGGTACCTTGTTCAACGGCAGGTGGTATCACTATCTGCATCCGCTCACCGCCAGGTAACATTGCAGAAAGAATGGGATGTGCTGGATTGATTTCCTGTTCGGTATAGGTCGCAATTGCGGTCGCTAACGATAAGCAATATGGCAGTGTAATTTCCGGGCGCTCATAACGTCGCCAGTCAGCACCGACCTCAATATAAATCTCTCCTGGACGATTCACACATAACTCGGTAGCACCAGGATTGTCTTCAAGTACGGTTAACAAAGGACGCAACAACTCTTTTACGGTCGCATCAAAGGCTAAAACTTCATTCTGCTCGAAGTGCATATACTGTAGAAAAATCGAGGTCACGTGCCACATAGATACTGGCGCGATCACCTTGGTTTTTGTAAAACGTCGGCTTGATATTTATGGTCTGAGACAAAATACGATCTGCCATCTGGCTACTCGCTTGCACAGAGTTTTGGTAGATTAACGTGCCGGCTGTGGCACTATCTTTTGAGGTTTGATAAGCAATTAAATCTTTGACAAAGGAGAGCAAGAAAGCGGCACCTAAGCGCTCCCACCAATGATTATCGACATAACCTTCTAACCCCATCGCCCCTAGGCCATCAGCGCCTGGAGAATCTAGGTTAATCACGACACCATGCGGGGTTTTGATGCGTGTCCAGAGTACCGCCAAACGCCGTTGCCCCTGATCCATGGTGGCAGCATATTCTCCTTGAACATCTGAACCACGTTCAAGGAGTAATACCTTACCGTTATCACTATAAATATTATTCGTCAGGACACATGATGCAAAACCGGCTACATCGCTAATGACCCTGGTAGTCAATGCGCAGTCTATATGGGCACCTTTAGCTAAGATATAGTTACGATCACCAATCTTGGTCGCCGTCACACGTGATATTTTGCTGGGCCGACTTTCTACCTCATCCTTTACTTCTGTTTTGCTATGCTCTTTAGCATTGGCAATCGCTATCCCTGTTTTTTTTTCTTGATCATTCCCCCCGTCAGCTAACACATCTCCGGTATAGCGATCTGTTTCAGGTGCCGCCGGCGCAACAACAACAGGAGGGGGTGCTTGATTAAAGTCAAGTTCCGGTACAACTTTGCCATCACACGCTATTTTGACCGGCTGGCCCTCTTTATCCAAAATTGGTTTACCGGCTTTATCTAAAAGCACGATATCTTTGCACTCAGGTTGAACGATGCGTGATATCGGTTGTATAGCTTCAAAGATACGCTTGGCCGCTTCATGCCCGTTATTTTCGGATAAGGTTATTAGTGCTTTTTCCTTTTTACTGTGTCCGGTAGCACGCCATTGATTAAATACATACACGCCGGCCACAATAAGCAAACCGATCATGATGGCAATCAAAATCATTTTTTTAGAAAGCCCATCGTCGACCGTACCGCGCTCATTTACAGAGACTGCACCGGGGCTCAGGAAACGTGGGTTATTTTGATTATCTGAAGGGGAGTTCATATCTTTACTCATATTGCCTTAACGCGTGGCCCGATATACATCAGGGACAACGGTACCATTATCTGTCGCGACACCGTCATGGTCATAAATTTCATTCCAAATCCCAGCCACTGCGTCACCTAGGCGCAAGACAAAGCGCGGAGCAATACGATGGACAACCATTAAATCACCATCAATATTGAAATTCACTCTGACCTCTTGCCCATCAGCACCGATTGCAAATGGCGCTGGTATTTCTCGGCTATTTGGAAAACGAAAATAGGTAAAACGTCCATCATCGAATACTAAGGTGGGCTGAATATATTCGCCACCGGCTAAGACTTCGACGCTATAGTCCGCGTTACGGATACGCGGACGCATACCCAACCGTGTATTGAGCTCGGTTTTGTCTCGCTCAATTGCTAATTTGCTATAGGGTGATTTGGGATACTGAAAGATCACCCGATACATATCATCGCCATGATGTGTGCCTTTTTTGGCATCAGGTAAGACATTAAAGCGAATACTATAGTCACGCCGATTAGTAGCCAGCTCCAAATTGTTATGCGTGGCACCACGCCGTGGTTTAACCCAGATTTGATTGCTATCTTTATCGGCACGAATACACCACTCAAGCTCATCACGATTACACTGTGCGGCAAAACCTTTGCCTGAATGCAGGATGCGCTCGCCCTCTTCTAAAATTAAACGTGTCACCACACCTCGGCGGACATTAATCACTGCTACATCATCTGTTTTATAGGTAACGTAACGTACTCTTTCGTCATGTTCACTTTTGCGCGGCAAATCTGCCGCCCAACTGATACTCGTATAGATAGCGATACCTAAGCCTAGCAAAGCTGCGTGTAATTTCATTTGTCACGGCCTCCAATTTCTGCATCAATACGATAGGCAATGACTTTAAAACCCAATGGGTTTTCGATCAGGTCTTTCTCCCTACCTGTACGAGTGGTCTCAAATTTGTAAGCGATAGTTGCCACAAAGGTATGCCTGCTGATTGGATTTGGATCGCCGACGCGCTTGTAGATTTTTTCAAAGCGTACCACTGCTTTTTGATTTTCATCAGGCGGCAACACAATACTAATGATGTTGACTAACTCTTCATTGTCGACACCAAGACGTTTATCTTTTGCTGAATCACCATCAAATTGTTTAGCATATTCTTTTCCAATAGGATCGGTACTCAATGCTAATGTCGTGTCATAGTCATATTGCAACGAGCCATATTGATATGTCTCACGCGCAATCACGTAACGTTTCACCCAATATTTTTCAAGTAACTCGCTATATCCTTCGGTAATATCATCACCGGCGCGAATAATATCGATATTGCCAGAGCTTTTTTCAATCGCAATAATTGGGGGCGGCGCCACCGGTCTAGTCTCATGTACGATCAAGGCAGCGATCGCACAGAGCGCAAAGATGCATGCCAGTAGTGCAATACGCCAAGCCCAACGTTCCGATCGAGCAATGCGCAGTTGTCGATCAGACTCCCAACTTTTCGCTTCCTGAAAATATTTTTTTTGCTCGTCTTCTTTTATTCTTAGATTCAAGTACGAAGTGCAACGGCGGATAAGAATACTTGAGCAGGGGTAGCAAAGGCAAGCCTTTTTCTGGGTCGATTGTTTAGACGGTTCATAGCGAGATTGATTTCCTGTTGAGTGATG
>JBIKXM010000255.1:0-2786 GCA_044355755.1 Burkholderiaceae bacterium
TTTGGTTGTCATGGTTTAAGTGTCATGACGCGATTGTTAGTACAAGATACCGTTAGTCTTGAGGCATCGATGCCAATTGATTCCGAATGGGTGATTGATCAAGCTCGTTGTTTATTAGAAGATGGGCGGGTTTCGGTATTTAAAGTAGGGGACGTAGGAAGTACTGAAAACGTTGCCGCAATTGCTGAGATCGTTTCTGATTATCCTGATATAGCCTTGGTGCTAGCGCCCAATCCGCGACAGAACAATGAAGGCTTCCTGGTGGATGAGGAAGAAATGAATCAGGCGATTGCCGAGCTACTGGTACCGCAGTCTTCGGTATTGGTCGCTAAACATGCCTTCTTGGAGCATTATGCTAGTGACTATTTAGAAGATATTCCGAGTGATAGCCATACTGTGCTGGCACGTATTCTGGGGATAGGCTGCGAATATGTTTTAGCCACAGACAATCAAGAGCAGTCGATTTATGTGAGTCATGGTTTATATAAATTGGACGAACGCGGTGCCCCAGCTTTGCTACGACGTGACCAGTGGGATCGTTTGCCGTATAGCTTTAGTGGTACAACAGATACATTAGCCTCAGCGATAGCAGCTTTATTGGCAAATGGTTTAGATGTCACCGAAGCGATAGTTGAGGCGCAAGAGTATTTGCAACAGGCATTGTTGGCTGGCTATCGTATGGGTATGGGTAAATTAATGTTAGACCGTTTGTTTTGGGCCCGATATGAAGAGGAAGAGCCGCCTTCATTACATTAGACTTCTTGCCTAACCTACTGCGCAGCCCAAATATTGTTTTTCTTTTGTAATAGATATGATTTCAAAGAATGAAATACTTTTTTCTCGTGCCCAACGGACTATTCCAGGGGGCGTGAATTCACCTGTTCGTGCTTTTCGTGCTGTCGGAGGTACACCGCGTTTTATTGAAAAAGCTAAAGGGCCTTTTTTTTGGGATGCGGATGGACGGCGTTACATTGATTACATAGGCTCATGGGGGCCAATGGTGCTGGGGCATGGTGATGAGGATATCTTGCAGGCGGTACAGCAAGCGCTTGAAACAGGATTTTCTTTTGGCGCACCGACAGAAGCAGAAGTGATTATGGCAGAGACCCTTTGCCAACTGATGCCATCGATTGAGCAAGTGCGCTTGGTGTCATCGGGCACGGAAGCGACTATGAGTGCCTTACGTTTGGCGCGTGGCTTTACGCAGCGCGACAAGATTATCAAGTTTGAAGGCTGTTATCATGGGCATGCAGATAGTTTACTGGTCAAAGCGGGCTCTGGTCTGCTAACTTTTTCTGAGCAAACACAGCAGGCACCGAGTTCAGCCGGTGTGCCGCATGATGTGGTGCAGCACACTTTGGTTTTAAACTACAACGACACCGCGCAACTAGAACATGCTTTTCGGACATACCCAGATCAGATCGCGGCGGTTATTATCGAGCCGCTTGCAGGCAATATGAATTTAATTCGTGCATGCCCTGAATTTTTGCAAACCATGCGCCATTTGTGTGATGAATATGGCACCGTATTAATTTTTGATGAAGTGATGAGCGGTTTTCGTGTTGCACTAGGCGGTATGCAAGAGATAGTCGGGGTGCAGCCTGATTTAACCTGCTTAGGGAAAATTATTGGTGGCGGAATGCCGATGGCCGCCTTTGGTGGACGACGCGATATTATGGCAAAGCTGGCACCATTAGGCTCAGTGTATCAGGCCGGTACCTTGTCTGGTAATCCCGTAGCGGTTGCAGCGGGTTTAGCGACGTTAAGTAAAATCCAAGCGCCAGGTTTTTATGACAGACTCAGCCAACAAACTCACAAGCTGGTGCAGGGGATTCAGCAACAAGCACAACAAGCAGAAGTAATCTGTCTTGCGGATTCTATCGGTGGCATGTTTGGGATTTATTTCTTAGGGCATTTGCCTGATTCTTATGCCGCAGTGAGTGCCTCGGATGTGAAGTTATTTAAGCGCTTTTTTCATGCCATGCTCGACAGCGGGGTGTACTTTGCGCCATCGGCGTTTGAGGCTGGGTTTGTGTCGATTACTCATGATGAGCAAGTGATTGACCAAACAATAGAAATTGCCGGACAAGTTTTTAAAAAGCTCGCTATAAATTCTGTATTGCCAGACTAAAAACGCTAAAATAGCAAGCTTCAGTCGTACTCTAATCAGGACTGACGCAAAATTGTTCCAGCAAGGTATGCCGACGCAGACAGTATAAAAACTGGTACGGCAAGGGGGGTTGAGCAGGGGTTTCGAGCCGCATGCTGCGAGCCTGCGAAACGGTCTGCGTTTGTACGCGCAGACGCGCCCTGCAAGGGTAACGCCGCTGGGGCAGTTTTACGTAAGTCCTATAATGCAGGAAATACCATGTTTGACCATACTCAGTACACCTTATCGCAGTTTGATCCCTTAGTCTGGCGTGCCATTGAACAAGAAAATAAACGCCAAGAAGAGCATATCGAGTTAATTGCCAGTGAAAATTACACTTCCCCAGCCGTGATGCAAGCTCAAGGTTCGCAGTTGACGAATAAGTATGCAGAAGGCTATCCGAGCAAGCGCTACTATGGTGGCTGTGAATATGTCGATATTGTGGAACAACTCGCGATCGAACGCCTAAAAGCGCTATATGGTGCTGAGGCGGCAAATGTGCAACCCCATTCGGGCTCACAGGCTAACCAAGCGGTATTTTTCGCTGCGCTGAAACCCGGTGATACGATTTTAGGAATGAGTCTAGCCGAAGGGGGACATTTAACCCAGGGTATGCCACTTAATATGAGCGGTAAGT
>JBIKXM010000124.1:0-4386 GCA_044355755.1 Burkholderiaceae bacterium
TGATTGGGGACACTAGAAGAAGGTATGTGTTTGGTCATGATTATTTATGATGAGACTTCTGCACAATTGTCACGTGCGGCCAAAAAATAAGCTGCATGCCTAAGCACAGAGTTGAGTGCAACACAGCGGCAGGGCATCGGCGCCAGTTTAACTTAATTCACTAAGCGTGCACTCGCAACCACGAGAGCGCACGGTAACAAGCGGCTACCGCGCAACGCTGTCGCTGTTCTTGGGTCACGCAGTAGGTCGCCGAGAGAGTTCATCGTGCGCTTAAAGCCATTTCTGGTAAAGACTCAAATGGCGTCTCCTGAGCCGTTGGCTGTAGGTTAGCACGTGCTCGAGCAATCGCACGCATACCGTACAGGAAGATGCTGATGACCACAAACATAAATAAGCTAGTCAAGATTGCGTTCACATAATCATTGAAAATAATTTGTTGCATTTGGGCAAACGATGCAGCCGGTGCAATCAGTGTATGCTGCTCTAATGCCGTACTAAATTTATCTGCATGCGCTAAGAAGCCGATTTTGGGATTACTGTTGAATATTTTTTGTAAACCCGCTGTCATAGTTGTAATCAGTAAGAGGACGGCAGGCACGAAAGTCACCCAAGCGTACTGATTACGTTTCATTTTGAACAGTACTACGGTTGCCAGAATAAGGGCTATTGCAGCTAACATTTGATTGGCAATCCCAAATAAAGGCCAAAGCGTATTAATACCACCAAATGGATCCGTCACGCCCTGATATAAGAAATATCCCCAGGCACTGATACAAAGTGCGGTCGAAACCAAGTTAGCGAAAACTGACTCAGTGCGTTTCAGTCTAGTTGAAAATAATCCAAGCAGATCTTGTAACATAAAACGCGCGGCACGTGTCCCGGCATCAACCGCCGTCAGAATAAACAAGGCTTCAAACAAAATCGCAAAATGGTACCAAAAGGCCATCATACTGGGCCCGCCAATGGCTTGTTGAAGTATATGGGCGATACCTACTGCCAAGGTCGGTGCGCCACCCGTACGCGACAAGATAGTCTGTTCGCCAACGGCTTGTGCAGTCTGCACCAGCATTTCTGGAGAAATATGAAAACCCCAACTGGAAATTGTTTGCGCCACCGCTTCTGGTGTCGTACCTATCAATGCGGCAGGACTATTCATCGCAAAGTAAATACCGGGATCAATGACAGCAGCGGCAGTGAGTGCCATGATAGCCACAAATGACTCCATTAACATGGCACCATAACCAATAAATCGTGCGTGGCGTTCGTTTTCAAGTAGTTTAGGTGTTGTACCGGAAGCAATTAAGGCATGAAAACCAGAAACCGAACCACACGCAATGGTAATAAATAAAAATGGGAAAAGTTTGCCTGACCAAACCGGTCCTGAACCATCAATAAATTGGGTAAGTGCAGGCATCTGCAAAGTAGGGGCAACAAATACGATACCTATCGCAAGCGCACAAATAGTGCCAATTTTTAAAAAAGTTGATAAATAGTCGCGTGGTGCCAGCAGCAGCCAAATTGGCAGCACAGAGGCAATGAAACCATAAATAATAAGCATCCAGGTGATGGTTTTACCATCAAGATCAAACCAGGATGCAAGCAATGGATCTGCCTGAACATATTGCCCTAACACGATCGCCAGCATCAACATAGCAAAGCCAATTAATGAAATCTCACCAATTCTGCCGGGACGGATATAGCGGCTATAAATACCCATAAAAAGCGCAATCGGAATCGTCATGGCAACCGTGAACATCCCCCAAGGCGACCCCACTAATGCTTTGACAACAATCAGGGCGAGTACGGCTAATAAAATCACCATAATCATAAATACGCCAAATAAGGCAATCACCCCTGGAACCAACCCCAGCTCAGTTTTGATCAAGTCACCCAGCGAACGACCATCACGGCGTGCCGAGATAAACAGCACCATAAAGTCTTGAACTGCGCCAGCGAAAACTACACCGGCTAAAATCCATAGTGTGCCCGGTAAATATCCCATTTGTGCCGCCAGAATAGGGCCGACTAATGGCCCTGCCCCAGCAATCGCAGCGAAATGATGACCAAACAGGACAAAACTATTGGTGGGCACATAATCCAAACCATCGTTATATTTCCACGCAGGGGTCAGTCGATCTTTATTTAATTGGGTAACTTTGTCGGCTAAAAAACGACTGTAGAAGCGATACGCAATCAGATAAACGCAAATCGAAGTGACTACCATCCATAACGCATTGACTGTTTCGCCACGTGTTAACGCCACAATGCTTAATGAATAGGCCCCAAGCAAAGCAATTACCAGCCAAATTAAGCACTGTCGTATCCACTGCATTATTTTTCTCCGAAATGAGCTAACTATGAAATTATTTAAAAATGCTAGAAAGGGAGGTCTAGTTTTTATGATTATTTGGCCAAAGCCTAGACGAGTAGACCCAAGCTAAACGGACCCCGGATTAAATGAACAAAATAGAGTATTGTAAATAAGTGAATACCCTTATTTATAAGAAGCCGAATTTTAGCTCCTACTTTGGCAAAGCGCACCCAAAATTGCCCCAGCACTGCTTGTGCGCCAAACAACAGACAGCTCAAAGAGCTGGGTTAAGAGACTGCATAACAAGTACGGCAATTGTGTACAAGAGCTGGAACTTGGGTGTCAGCACAGGACAATATCCAAGGGTGGTTTATGGGGTAAAATGCGTCCCTCGCTTTTTTTGCCAAAGTAGCCCAGTCCATGACGCCACTCCTGAACGATGTTTTTCTAAAGGCATTGCAACGCCAACCAACCCCTTATACCCCTGTTTGGTTAATGCGCCAGGCTGGCCGCTATTTGCCAGAGTATCGCGCCCTGCGAGCGCGTGCCGGGAGCTTTATGGGCTTGGCTATGCATCCTGCTTATGCAACTGAGGCAACATTACAACCCTTAGAACGCTATCGCTTAGACGCGGCTATTGTATTTTCAGATATTCTGACCGTACCTGATGCAATGGGACTTGGCTTATCCTTTGCCAACGGTGAAGGGCCACGTTTTGCGAAGCCCGTACGCGATGAGTCTGCGATTGCTACCTTACAGGTTCCCGATCTCGACAAATTACGCTATGTGTTTGATGCAATTGGTGAAATCTCTAAGGCACTGACACATAATGGGGCCCAGCGGGTGCCTGTCATCGGCTTTGCCGGCAGTCCATGGACATTGGCTTGCTATATGGTTGAAGGGGGAAAATCGACTGATTTTCAGACGATTAAGACCATGTTATATGCTCGCCCAGATTTATTACACCGACTTCTGCAAGTGAATGCAGATGCTGTAGCGGCCTATTTAAATGCGCAAATCGAATCCGGTGTGCACGCGGTGATGATATTCGACACGTGGGGCGGGGTACTGGCGGACACCGCTTATCAAGCATTTTCATTAACCTATATTCACCGTGTTTTAAGCCAATTACAACGCACGCGAGCAGGTCAAACGATCCCCACCATTATCTTTACCAAAGGCGGCGGAGGCTGGCTGGAAGAAATGGTCAAGGTCGATCCCAGTAGCCGACCCGATGCAGTCGGCTTGGATTGGACCATCAATTTAGCCCAAGCACGCGCACGTATCGGTCAGTCTTGCGCATTACAAGGCAATCTTGACCCAACTATCCTACTGAGCACGCCTATAGCAATCCGAACCGAAGTAAAACGGCTTATCAAATCTTATGCCGCCGGTGATATCTCTGGTAGCCTTGATGGCTTTATCTTTAATTTAGGACATGGCATTTCACAAGCCACTCCCGTCGATCATGTGACTGAATTGATTGATGAAGTACATAGCTACAGTCGAAAGTGGCAATTATCAAGCGCAGATTAATGGTTTTTGTTGATAAGACTTATACACAGTTTTTATATCCTTTTGGTAAAACCAAGTAAAAAAATAAAGCCAGCACATTTATCTTGTAACGCATTGTTTTAAAAAGAGTTTTTTGTTTTTACATTGTTTTATAAATGTAGCTAGGGTGGCGTGTATATTGGCCTTAGCTAAAAAAAAGAGGGGTTTTCAACAAAGTTATCCACAGCCGCCAAAAAAATTTTTTTAATTGTCTTTAAAAAACCGCCACTTATCACTTTTTTTAAAATAAAACATTAAATATGGAATATCAGATCGCTAAGGTTGCGCTAGATGCACCATTAGTGGAGGTATTTGATTATTTAGCGACACCGGAGGTTCAGGTCGGTGCTTTGGTCAATGTTCCTTTTGGTAAACAGCAGCTGACTGGGGTCGTGGTGGATGTCTGCCAGCAAAGTAAGCAGTCCATCGACAAACTTAAGTCAGTGACGACTGTTTGCGATGGGCTACCTGTCTTTTCCAAAAAATGGCTGGATTTTTGCTTATCGGTTGCCAAATATTAT
>JBIKXM010000092.1:0-4942 GCA_044355755.1 Burkholderiaceae bacterium
ATGCTGCCAAGCGTGCCAGCAAAAATCCGCAATCCGAAATATTGGGAAAAATTAGCCCAGCAGTCCGCTAATGGCTGGGCTGACTTAGATCGCTTATTGAACCGCAGCCAGCGCCTCGCGACCAAAGTCAGCCGCAGCAAAAAAAACCAAGCCGATATGCCGCCGAATGCGAATGCTGAGCCAGCGCCCACCACAGAGCGCCCTGCTGCGGCCAATCAGATAAGTGAGCCCTTGGACAATTTATGCGCGACGCAAGCGGCAACCTTAACGCTACCGGTATTAACTGACGATCAGCAACGGGCACTCGCCACTCTAACCAAAAGCCTGGATCAAGGCGGATATTTTGCGTGTCTACTCGAAGGCATCACAGGAAGCGGCAAAACAGAAGTGTACTTACGTTTTATCACGTATGTACTAGCCCAAGATCAGACGCGCCAAGTGCTGTTATTGGTTCCTGAAATTAATTTAACACCACAATTTGAAGCTGAGTTACGTAAACGCTTCCCAGGAAAAGCGATTGCCATTTTGCACAGTGGTTTATCTGAGGGAAGCCGCTCTCAAGGATGGTTAGCGGCGCATATGGGACAGGCGCGTATTATTTTAGGCACTAGACTGGCTATATTAGCCTCTATCCCTTTTTTATCGGCAATTATTGTCGATGAAGAGCATGACATTTCTTATAAGCAGCAAGAGGGGGTACGTTATTCGGCGCGTGACTTGGCGGTCTGGCGCGCCTATCAAATGGGCATTCCTGTTATTTTGGGCTCGGCAACCCCCGCACTTGAAACTTGGCAACATGCACAGGCACAACGCTATGCTTATGTAAAACTCAGTCAACGTGCACAGCCAGACGCGACTTTGCCGACCATCAGGTTGATTGACTTAAACAAAGAGCGCAAATCCGGTCAACATTTACAACAGGGTATGTCACACGCCCTTTTAGAAGCAATTGCCACGCGCTTGCAACGTGGCGAGCAAAGTTTATTGTATTTAAATCGCCGAGGTTATGCCCCAGTTGTATGCTGTGAGGCATGCGGCTGGCTATCCGGATGTACTCGCTGCGCAACATGGATGGTGTTCCATCGTGAATCAAAGGGCAACCGCTTACGCTGTCATCATTGCGGACTCGAAAAAAAAGTGCCGCGCTGCTGCCCAGACTGCGGAAATATTGATTTGACACCGCTAGGCCGAGGCACCCAGCGCATTGAGGGAGCATTAGCAGAGCTTTTCCCGCACGCAAAAATTCTACGAATTGATGCTGATAGTACCCGCCGTAAAGGTCAGGCACAGCAATTATTCGATGCTGTACATGCCGGAGAGATAGATATCTTGGTTGGCACACAAATGATTGCCAAAGGCCACGACTTCCAACGGGTGACGTTAGTCGGGATAATTAACTCAGATGCAGCGTTGTACTCCCATGATTTCCGCGCCAGCGAAAGGCTATTTGCACAATTGATGCAAGTTGCGGGGCGGGCGGGAAGAACAAAACTGCCAGGGGAAGTGTTGGTACAAACCTTATACCCACAGGCTGAAATATTTCAGGCCCTTTTAAAACAGGATTACGCTGATTACGCTGGATTTTTAAGCGCGCAACGCAAAACGGCAGGATTTCCACCTTTTAGCTTCCAGGCCTTACTCACCGTCGAAAGCAAAGAAATAGCAGCTTGTTTGTACTTTTTACAACAAGCTCGAGAGCAAGCCATCCTTTTCCCTGAATGCGTGAATCACGAAGTTAATTTCTTTGACCCAGTACCTTGTCCATTATCGAAAAAAGATGGCAAAGAATATGCTCAAATATTAATTGAAAGCCTGTCACGACAAGCTTTACAGCGCGCCCTTGAAAAACTGATAGAAGCCATGAAGACGATTCGCCCGCGGCAAAAATGGCTGATAGAACGCGATCCCGCTTTTGTGTAAAGCAGAACTTATACCAAAGCTTTGAGGCAGCGCGTTGCCGCACTGTCGCAAGCCACCTAAACACATAGCAAATGAGGCAAAAACTGGGGCTTTGTGCAGCTGCGCAAATTCACCCTGCAAGAGAGCAGCACAGCTAGGGGGATTGTGGCAGCCGTTTACCCTTATTTAATCCGTAAACGTTCTACAATCTTGCCTGACACAAGGTGAGAATTGATAATTTCATCAATATCCTCCTGATCGACATAGGTATACCAAATGGCTTCCGGATACACAACAATCACTGGACCAAGCTCACAGCGACTCAGGCAGCCGGCTTTGTTGATTCTGACTTGTCCTGGGCCATTTTTTTCTAAAGCTGCGATTTTTTGTTTTGCATACTCGAATAGAGCAACACTTTTCCCCTCAGGATTACAGCAAGCTCGACCAGTTTCTCTTTGATTGAGGCAAAAAAATACGTGATGAGAAAAATATGAATGCGCCATTAAATACACCGAAAATCCTAATTTACCCCCAAAGGCTCACAAGGGTTTATAAGTGGAAAAGCCAAATTATAAGACAGTCCGATCGAGAAGAATGGCGCAAGCGATTTTGTAAAAAATTCTTGCTGATAGATTATTCATTTCATAAATCGATTACCCTGCGAAGGCATTAACTTCAAATAGAAATTTAGTTACTCTGTGCCGGGTTTGTGTCATCACCCTTCTGTGGCAGAATTCACCCCCCTTGGATTCAGAAGAATTCAACGTTTAAGCGTAAGCTGAGGAGTTTATTAATGAAAATGAAAAAATTATTCAAATTGCCGCTATTGATCATAATGGCAATCATCGGATTGCAAAATACATCTGCACTCGCTGTTGAAGAGATCAAAGTAGGCCTTGCCGCCCCGCTAACTGGGCCACAAGCCATGTATGGGCAAGATTTCAAAAATGGTGTGCAATTAGCAGTTGAGACTTTTAATGCGTCTAAACCCAAGATTGGTGGTAAAGAGGTTAGGATTCAGTTAATTGCTGAGGACGATCAGGCGGATCCCCGTCTGGGTACCCAAATTGCGCAGAAACTGGTTGATAAAGGCGTTCGCGCGATGTTTGGCAATCTGAATTCGAGTATCGCGATTCCTACCTCGCGCATTTTTTATCTGGCGGGCATACCACAATCGACTACCGCTTCAGCGCCAGAATATACGCGCCAAAAGTTTAATACTACCTTTCGTATGTTGCCTTCTGACACCCAACAGGGTGCTGCGCTAGGCACATTTGCTGTCAAAAAATTGGGTTTCAAAGAAATAGCGATTATTGACGACCGCAGCGCATACGGTCAGGGTCTGGCGGATGAATTTGAAAAGGCGGCAAAAGCGGCTGGCGCAAAAATTGTGCGCCGCGAATTCACCTCAGACAAAACACATGATTTCAAGCCGATTTTAACGGGACTAAAGCGCGTCAAACCACAAGCGGTTTTTTATGGCGGTACCGCAGTGCAAGCCGCGCCCTTGGTCAAACAAATGCGTGAGTTACGGATTAACTCGGTTTTGATTGCCGGAGAAATGGTAAAAATCGATGCTTTCTTAAAAGTAGCTGGTCCGGCGGCCGAAGGCACGATTGTCTCTTTAAGCGGTGTCCCACTGGATAAAATGCCCGGCGGTGCTGCCTTTGCCAAACTCCATGAACAGCGCTTTGGTACGCCAGTTGATGTTTATGCGCCGTATACCTATGATGGCGCAATGGCTATATTCACTGCGATGAAAAAAGCCAACTCGACTGACCCGAAGAAATATCTTCCTTTGCTGGCTAAACTCGAAATGCCTGCCGTCACCACTAAAGCACTCGGCTATGATCGATTCGGCGATCTGCGGGACGATACCTTGACTATGTATAAGGTATCTAAAGGCAGCTGGGAAATGTTGGAAACATTTAAGAGCCAGAGCCAAAATTAATTTCCGTACCAGTGCAGTAAATTCATGCTTATCTCATGCATACCGAAAATTGCTCACCAAACCTGAAAAACTTGCATAAATAAAGCGCGTATTTGTTTTTTAAAAGCAAATTAATTGGTGCAACGGGCCAAAAAATAATACATAATCGTGCGTTATACGTGGAAGCACAATCGGTATGCATGGAGTCCAAACACGGCTAACGCCGACGGATATCTTGCATAGGGGACAACCAATATCACTACAAAAATAAGAGGCCACTATGAGAACAACAAAATGGGGTGCGTTCACCTTTTTTATGGTGACTCTGTTTTTGTCCGTCCCTTTATTCGCACTCGAAAAACCCACAACCGAAGAAGTAAAAATTGGCTTTGCGGCCCCCTTAAGCGGACCACAAGCGATGTATGGCAAAGATATACAAGCTGGCATCATGCTCGCGCTAGAAGAATTTAATGCCAAAAAAGAATATATTGGCGGGCAGCCGGTCAAATTTACCTTGATTGCAGCCGATGATCAGGCATCGATCCCGTTAGGTACTGAAATTGCACAAAGAATGGTTGATCAAGACATTAAAGGTATGCTTGGGCACATGAACTCAAGTGTGTCGATGGCTGTATCAAAAATCTATCATGACGCCGGCATCCCACAAATCTCTGCCGCAACAGCGCCAGAATACACGCGACAAAATCTTAATACCGTTTTTCGTATGTTACCTTCGGATGTGTTACAAGGTGAAGCGCTGGGCAATTTCGTTGTCAAGAAACTGGGTTTCAAGGAAATTGTCATTATTGATGATCGAACTACTTATGGTCAGGGCTTGGCCAACGAATTCCAAAAGACAGCCAAAATGGCAGGGGCAAAGATTGTCCGTCACGAATTCTCTTCTGATCAAGCATATAACTTCAAGCCCCTACTAATTGGCTTAAAACGTTTCAAACCACAAGCGATTCTATACGCGGGTAACGCCGTTCAAGCTGGACCATTAGCCAAACAAATGCGCGAATTAGGCTTGAAGTCGGTCTTAGTCGGTGGCGACATGTTAAAAACCAGTGAGTTTATTCGACTAGCCGGTGAAGCGGCTGAAGGTAGCATTGT
>JBIKXM010000257.1:0-2765 GCA_044355755.1 Burkholderiaceae bacterium
CAAACAGAGACAGTTGACTATGGAGTTGCGTTGAACAAACCGGTGTTGCTGAGTCTGAATGGTGGCGCATTCCAAGCGAGCACGGGCCTGTTACAAAACGACACGGTAAGCAAACTGTTTGCCGAGTTTAAAGATTTTGCGAGCATCAAGAAACTGGGGTCAAACTGTTGCACGATCGTGGTTGCGCCAGGCTATAGCGTGAATGATGGGAATGGTGGGCGGAACTACAACGTGAGTTTGTTCGGGGTGGTGGGCTCGATCAATGCGAAATTGCCGGGAGCGAGTACAGGGGATGCGGCTAGTTCTGCCTCAGCTGATGCGGTGAAGAGTGGATTTACATGGAGTAATGGCCGTTCGGTATCCGGCGAGGGTAAAACGAGTGTGGCTCTGAATACGGTGGATACATTGCAATGGAATGTGACAGATCCACAGGGGCAAAAACGGATTCAGTTAACCTGTGACATGCTCGGTGGTATCTGTGGTCAGGAAAGAATCGGTCGCTCGTCATCCTTCTCCCCCACTCGAAGCTATCAAGTGCCTGGAATAGAGTTTAAGTAGGCTTTATTCGATGAGGATATAACACGTGATACATTAAAAGTGAGATGATACCTTTTTAAAAGGAGGTGGATTTACCCAAGGTATTCAGGATATTTCTAAATCTGTGTAAATATATTTAGGGGAATTGTTGAACCCAGTCGCCAAACTCGGTGATAAAGCGGTTTATGGTCACGCACCAATTAGCAATACGCATAAATCGAGCAGATGGAGTTGATAACTATTCATCATGCATCCCCGGCTGAGAGTTGTGATATCTTTCAGCGTGCACATAACATCCATAGCCGCTATTCATGAGTCATTCTGACTGTGTCGTTGAGCCGGCACACTTTTCTGCAGGGTTACAAACAGCGCTCTCTGCGGTGCAATCTCGCATTACCGATGCTACGCGCTTGGCTGATCGGCCATCTGGCTCGGTAAAATTATTAGCCGTATCTAAAACGGTTGCGCCCGAGGCGATTATTGCTGCGCATCGTTTAGGCGTGTGCGATTTTGGTGAAAATTATGTACAAGAAGCTTTAGCTAAGATAGTCGCTTTAGCTCCTTTGCGAGCCGAATTAGTATGGCACTTTATTGGCCCACTACAGAGCAATAAGACGCAAATTATCGCGACACACTTTGATTGGCTGCACAGCTTAGATCGTCTTAAAATAGCGCAGCGTTTAGATCAGCAACGGCCGCCTGATTTGGCGCCATTGCAGGTGTGTGTGCAAGTCAATATCAGCCATGAAAACAGTAAAAGTGGTTTGCCTCCAGAGGCCGTGATCGAGTTCGTCTTACAAGTCAGCCAATTAAAAAATTTACGTCTACGTGGGCTGATGGCTTTACCGGCTCCGGGTGCCGTGCCTGATCCTGAACCATTTAAACTGTTAAAAGAATTATTAAATAAATGCAATCATCGATTGGCACAACATCATTTGCCACTACTGGATACCTTGTCTATGGGTATGTCAGCTGATTTAGAAACGGCAATTAAAGAAGGTGCCACGATCGTGCGTGTTGGTAGTGCCATTTTTGGTGAAAGGAAATGAAGATGATTTTAGATAACTTGCACTTTGGTTTTATTGGTGGTGGCAATATGGCTAGCGCGATGATTTGTGGCTTATTACGCAGCGGTGTGGCACCACATTTAATTACCGTGATCGAACGTAATCCACAAGCACAGCAAACTTTATTGAATAAGACGTGTGCGATTAATGCGTCACCGATACGCATACTATCAGCAGTGCATGCATCATTAGCTGAATGTGAAGTACTGGTGCTAGCGGTTAAACCGCAACAGTTTTATGAAATGGTGCAACAAATCAAACCATTTATTGCTCAACCTTTACTGATTAGTGTTGCTGCAGGTATTCGTTTGATCGAGCTGCAACGTTGGTTTAATGGCAATACACGTATCGTGCGCAGCATGCCCAACACCCCAGCATTGATCGGTCAGGGTATGACCGGACTAATTAGTACGCCCGCTCTGAAGCCACATGATAGAGAGATTGCTACGGCACTGGCTGAAGCGATCGGGAAATGTATTTGGGTCAAGGATGATGATGCTTTAGATGTCGTCACTGCTATTTCCGGCAGTGGCCCAGCTTATGTATTTTATTTTATTGAAGCGATGCAGGAGATTGCACAAAGCTTTGGCTTAACCCAGGAGCAAGGCAAATATTTAGCTACGACTACATTTATCGGTGCAGCTAACTTGGCCCAAGCGAGTCAGGAAACACCGGATCAATTACGGCGACAAGTGACCTCTCCCGGCGGTACAACTTTTGCCGCGTTAGAAATGCTTAATCAGCACCGTGTCAATGAATTGTTTAAGCAGGCCATGTTAGCCGCCATGGCCCGCAGTAAGGAAATGGGCCAATTATTCACCGAGGCGGCCGATAAAGTTGCTACATAAAGGGATTGGCAGCCCCAGCTATAGACTGGTTTGGGTGCGCTTTTATCCGTGCATTGTGGCCGTATGTCATGGTTTTCTGGGGCCAATCGATTTAGAGTGGTTCCTCTAAGAGCCGCAACAAATACGCACCATAGCTATTTTTTTTCAGGGCAACAGCTAGTTTTTCTAATTGCTGTGCGTCAATCCATTGCTGGCGAAAAGCAATTTCTTCGGGACAGGCTACCTTCAATCCTTGGCGATTTTCCAGCGTCGCAATAAATTGGCTGGCATTCAGTAAAGATTCATGGGTGCCTGTATCGAGCCAGGCGTAGCC
>JBIKXM010000258.1:0-2751 GCA_044355755.1 Burkholderiaceae bacterium
TCAACAAGTTTATGTAATACCGCCATTTTGTTAATCGCACGTCCTGGCAAAGCTTGCAGATAACCTAAATCTCGCCAGGCCAAATAAGGAACACGATCAAGGTCTGCTTTACGATGTAAGCCTTCTCCCGGTAACCAAAACCAAGTTTTTAAACGCCAATAGGGGTCTGTTTGGGTCGGTTCAAACAGCAAGGCAAATGCGGTCAGGTCTTGTGTGCTCGATAAATCCAAACCACCCCAACAGCGACGCTGGGTTAAATCGGTATCAGCAAAATTGCTTTGTGCCGCTAGCCATACTTCGGATGCGATCCACGGCGCCGCAGATTCAACCCATTGGCAGAAATTAAGACGTCGCACGGTGGCTTCTTTTGAAGGCATACCCCTTGCTTGTGTCACTTGTTCTCTTAGGTATTTAACCCCAGGGATACCGATATCTAAGCTGGGATTAGCTTTTACCCAGCATGATTCATCGCTAAAGGGGTCGTCCTGCTCGTCCAGCGCACAAATATAAGCAAAGAAACTGTCATCTTCGATTTGCCCTGCACTGACTTTGCTGCCGTATTCGTGATAATCCCAACAGACTGAACGTTTATCATTACCTGAGTTGGTAATCATAAAAATCAGCGCTTGTTCACGGCTTTTGGTGCCGGCACGTAGCATTTCAATCACATGATTGTTTTTATGTTCATGGATTTCATCCAACAAAGCAAAGTGTGGCCGATAGCCTGACTGCCCATCATCCGCTGAAACAGGACGAAAGAATGAGCGACTCGGGATATGCGCAATATTCCACTCTTTGCCGATGCTGCCTGATTTGTCTAAGCGTTTTGCCAGTTGTGGTGACTGGTCGACCATAGCCACTGCATCACGGAAAAGAATCAAGGCTTGATCTT
The DNA here is from genome assembly GCA_044355755.1 of Burkholderiaceae bacterium. Taxonomy (GTDB): domain Bacteria; phylum Pseudomonadota; class Gammaproteobacteria; order Burkholderiales; family Burkholderiaceae; genus JADYYQ01. Next base: position 893 of record JBIKXM010000258.1, read on the forward strand.
TTTTGGTGGCAGCGGCATAAATTTCTGCACGTGCTTCATTGTCGGATGTCAGACCGTATAAGCCTATCCCAGCAGCTAAAGGGGATTTACCGGAACCTTTAGCAGTTTCGATATAGGCGACGCGAAAACGCCGATAGCCATCTTGTCCAACCCATCCAAAGAGCGAACCAATAATAAACACCTGCCAAGGTGCCAGCAAAAATGGTTTACCTTCAAAACGCCCACCATTTAAGCACAGCACATCTTCAAAATAACCAATTGCGTAGTTGGCTTTCTCTTTATCCCAAATTAATCCTCGATGTTTCCCTTCTTGCAGGTCTTTAAGATGCCGTTCGCAAGCATGGCGGACAGGTGTACCAACGATATATTTTCCCTGAGTAACTGCTAAGGCGTATTCTGTTGTTCGATCAGAAATATTTTGCTGCTTTTTCTTTTTGCTCGTTGCCAAAAAGCTCTCCTTGTGCGGCAGGGAGTTGTATTCGCTGTCTTGCAGCAGGCGTAAAACCAAAAGCTGCACCGGCTACACGCATGCGTTCTTCCGCGCGGTTTGCAATTTGCATCCATACGCTCATTTGTTTGTAACCACTCGGCGTTACTTCTATGAAACCCTCTTCTCTTAGTGTATTGATTTTCTGACGGGCATGATGCCAATCTGCAAAGGCTTGGCAATATACCGCCAACTCGTTTTGATCGAGCTGATTGATAATGCCGAGTTGATGCAAGTCACCCGCTATGCGTTCCCATTCTTGTCTTGCGATTTCGTTAAGAACATCCGGGCATTGTGGGATACCGTTAAGGTGTTCCCATACGTTGTCAGTTGGCGCAAGATCAGCAAGATTTTTTTTGCTGGGATTGCCGCGGATTAAATGTATTTTTGCGGAAACGGCTTTTCTTCCGCTGTTTTGATTACCAGCCATTTTTATTCCCTGATTGCAATTAAGATACCCCCATGGCATTTTTCCCGCTCATGCAAAAAAAGGGGGGCGTGCGGTCAGCAGCGAAAATTGCACGTACTTTTAAATACCCCCCACCATGGCTTGGTATTTTTCCTTAGTTACTTAGTAAGTGTTACGTTGCCAATGATGGCCGCTATCAAAAGGAATGCCGTTGATATCGCAGCCTCTTAACGCACCACTTTTTTCTAACTGTTGTTTTGCGCCGTCATGGCAGAGTTTGCATAATGATTGCAGATTGTGTGCATCAAAGAATTTGTGTTTATCACCTCGATGCGGTTCGATATGGTCAACAATCTGCGCGGCTTGTATGCGCCCTAACTTTTGACAGAATCTGCAAAGTGGCGACTGTTTTAATTGGTAATGCCGTAGTCGGTGCCACTGTTTAGTGCTCTAAAGTTTTTTGTATGAAGGCACTGACATTTTTTGCCCATAAAAAAACCTCGCACAACTTCTTGAGCGAGGCATTTGTTTGTTTCGTACTGACGTAGTAATTACACAGCATAGCTGAAATGTAATGTAAAACTGACATCAAGTATAGACAGTTATGTAGAGTGGCTATCTAACTAAATGATTTTATTTATAAAAATCGGGGTTGTTGCAAGAGTTTTTTGTACGGTTTTCTTTTGCTGCTTACTGAAATTTAAATTAGGATTGATTACTGTTAAAACAGGACTCTGTATAACGCTAACATTTCGCATCTAATCTGGTAAATTTTGCACGCTGTTTCACACATGAATGTGAAACTGTTTACAAACTTCGATTCGTTCTCTTGGCATGCGAAAAATAAGGTACGCCTAACTTCAATCAGTATTTATAAACTTAGATTCAAGTACGAAGTGCAACGGCGGATAAGAATACTTGAGCAGGGGTAGCAAAGGCAAGCCTTTTTCTGGGTCGATTGTT
>JBIKXM010000260.1:0-2733 GCA_044355755.1 Burkholderiaceae bacterium
GGGGTCGTAGCCGTTGAACCCGGTTATGCGGGTGGTAAATTGCTTTATCCTGACTATGAGGCTGTGTGTACAGGGGAAACCGGGCATGCTGAGGTAGTCAAACTTTTGTTTGCTGATTCGCAAATTGATTATCGTGTGTTGTTAGACATTTTTTTTGCGCTACATGATCCTACGACACTCAATCGTCAGGGTAATGATATAGGTAGTCAATATCGATCTCTTATTCTTGCGACATCGCCCTTGCAGCTCGAGAGGGCGCAATCCAGTAAAAGTGTGCTAGCGCAGGCGCGCATGTTTTCGGAGCCAATTGTGACCCAGATTTATTATCTTGATCGGCAAGATATCAGTCATTTGTTTTGGCCAGCGGAATCGATGCATAGCAATTATTATCGCGATAATCAATTTCGTAACCCATATTGTTCGGTGGTCATTCAGCCTAAATTAAGGAAAATCAGAGAGCAGTTTTCTCAGTATTGGCGCTAGCATCTATCAGTTATCTATAAGTCGATAGATAGCTTTTGCAGCATGCTACTAGCAGAGATCCTGACAAAAGACAGCACGTCTAATGTGCCGCATTGTGCGCGAGTCACTTCGGGTATGCATCCTCGATGCTGGGTCGTTGCGCTAATGTTATTGGTCTGGCGTATTGTTAGTCAGGTAACGCAACTCAATCGGGTTTTTTTGTGCGTCTTTTAGGGTTTTGAAGTGGCTATGTGACTCGAAAAACGGATCTGTCGCTATATAATTCGTGCATGAATATCCCACACCAACCGCTTAACTCTGTTATTTCGTCGCGTCAGCAATTCGTTGATTGGTTACGCGAAGTCGCCCCGTATATTCATAATTTTCGGGGGCGGACCCTCGTCATTGGTTTTGGGGGTGAATTAGTCAAAGCGAATGCATTGAATGCACTGGTACAAGATGTAGCTATGCTGAATGCGATGGGGATGCAAATCGTGTTGGTGCACGGTTCTCGGCCTCAGGTGCAGGAGCAGTTGGCACTGCGCCAGGTAACCGGACATTACGGAATAGGCAAGATGAGCCATTTACGGATAACGGATCCGGTCGCGCTTGAATGTGTAAAAGAAGCGGCGGGAGAGTTACGTTTAGATATTGAGGCCGCTTTTAGTCAAGGTCTGCCGAATACGCCGATGGCCGGTGCACGTATATCTGTGGTGTCGGGTAATTTTGTCACGGCTCGGCCGGTTGGAATTGTCGATGGCGTCGATTTTCTACATACTGGTCTAACCAGGAAAATTGATGCATTATCGATTCAGAATTCCCTAGAAAATGGAAAAATTGTACTGTTACCGCCATTAGGTTTTTCACCTACCGGTCAGGCTTTTAATCTGACGATGGAAGATGTCGCAACAAAAACAGCGATTGCGTTGAAAGCACACAAACTGATTTTTATCGGTGAGGTTGATGGTGTACAGGATAATGAAGGCAATTTATTAGGCGAATTATCTCTGCAAGCGGCTGAGGCACATCTACAATCTTTGGATGTTAATCGATCTGAAGATATTCAGATGGCGGATTGTTTGAGTCATGCGATCAAGGCGCTACAAAATGGTGTGTCGCGTGTCCATATCATTCCACTTGCACTGGATGGCTGCTTATTATTAGAGTTGTTTTCGCATGATGGTGTCGGCACCATGATTGTGCGTTCTGATCTAGAGTATTTGCGTGATGCAAACCTCGACGATGTCGGAGCCATTTTGCAACTGATTGAGCCCCTTGAAGCTGATGGGACGCTGATACGTCGTAGTCAAGAGACACTTGAGCGTGATATTGCGCATTTTTCGGTGATTGAACATGATCGTTTGTTATTTGGTTGCGCGGCTTTATTTCCTTATCCAGAAGAGCAAATTGGTGAATTAGCATGCTTAGTGGTAGATCCACAATCGCAAGGGATGGGTGACGGTGAACGGTTGCTGATGCGCATCGAGCAACGGGCAAGATTGCAAGGCTTAAAAAAATTATTCGCTTTAACGACGCGAACCGAGCATTGGTTTCTGAAACGTGGTTTTGTCCGCGCACAAGTTGCTGATTTGCCGGCTGCGCGTCAACAAGGCTATAACTGGGAGCGTCGCTCCGTGGTGTTAATAAAAAATCTTTAGGAGTAAATGAGTTATGACTCGTATGGTGAACTGTATTAAATTGAATAAACAAGCTGAAGGTCTAGCGGCGCCACCTTTACCTGGTGAGCTCGGTAAAAAGATTTGGCTAAATGTCTCGAAAGAGGCTTGGGGGATTTGGCTTAAGCAACAAACGATGTTGATTAATGAAAACCGTTTAAATATGGCTGATGTCAGGGCGCGTCAGTATTTACTTAAACAAACAGAAAAGCATTTTTTTGGTGAGGGTGCAGACCAAGCCGTAGGCTATGTGCCACCAGCAGGGGCTGTATAAGCCATCTATGCTTTCCAAGATCGTTGTGTAACTTCCTGTGCGCCCAGATATGGTGTGGCACAGAGTTCATTCCCAAGTTTATCTAGATGCTATCTCTTCGGTGGCCGTGAAAGCGCCAGCAGACTTTCAGATGCAGGGGGAATTAGTTTAAATAGCGCTGTAAAATTTGCTGACTGTCTGCACGAGCTTTTTTATCGAGCTCTAATATGTTTTCGAGTGAGTCTGGTGTGCAGCTAGGTGGAAAGTTCAGCACATGTAGCAAAATATCAGGGATCACGGTAAAACGAATTTGCTTATTCAAAAAAGCAGCTACAGCAACCT
>JBIKXM010000261.1:0-2726 GCA_044355755.1 Burkholderiaceae bacterium
AAAAACGCCGCTTGATCGCATGCTAATTGAAACAGATGCACCCTATCTCGCCCCCGTGCCGTATCGCGGTAAAACTAACGAACCGGCATTTGTCAGCCATGTTGGTCAGTTTCTAGCCGAATTACGTGGGCTACCGGTGGAAACCATTGCCAAAAATACGAGCGATAATTTTCTAAATTTATTTAAACCCATGCGCTAAGTAGCTGTGCTGCAACTCTACAAAACAGCCTGAGCGTGCAAGTGCGAACAAGTCCTACAAGGGCAATACAGCGAGAACAAATTTGCGTAAATTCTTCTGCTACGGCTTCATCTGTCTCCAAGGCTTTATGCCTGGCCAGCCTGTACTAGCCGAATCTGACCGACCACAAGACAGTCCAGCCCAGATCACAACCCCAGTATTAGCCGAGAATCATTTAGTCCATGCCATTCAACTGAACCGAGCGTATCACGTCAAACAGTTACTAAATAAAGGGCTTAATCCAAACGCTGTCGATGTACAGGGTAATCCTATGCTCACCCTAGCTCTATATGAGGATGCTGTAGAGGCTGCCTGGGTATTATTGGCACACCCTCAGATCGATATTGATCAAATCAATCGACACCAAGAAACCGCTTTAATGTTAGCCTGTTTAAAAGGACAAACCAAAATGGTGCGCACCATGGTTAACCAACACCAGGCACAAATTAATCGTATTGGTTGGACCCCTTTGCATTATGCTGCCAGTACAGGTCAACTCGAAATTGCACGTTTTTTATTAGAACATCAGGCTGAAGTAGATGCACCTAGTCCAAACGGCACAACCCCGCTGATGATGGCAGCGCGCGGCGGACATATCCATGTTGCAAAACTACTCCTCGATGCCGGTGCTGATGTCTTTCTCAAAAACGCCATAGGCTTCAATGCGGCTGATTTTGCTGAACGCTATCATCACATTGAAATTGCTTCAGGACTACGCTCCAGAATTGATAAACTCAAAGCGCTGCAAAATTAAGTCGAATTTAGTACTCAGTCAATTGCCAAATAAAAGCAAGTTGGTAGCACAGCACGCATAAAAATGTCAAAAATTAAAAAAAGAATCTGCTTTTCTCATTAATAGCGAGTTTTTCTTTTAGCATGTTCGCTGTTTTGTGCATTTCTCTATCCAGACTCGAACAATGAACAACTACGCACTCTCGCATACCCGCGGCATGTCGTCCTTGTGGCCAGAAATAAATACTCCATTTCTGTCATTGCAAGGCATCCCTGATCATGTCATCGCATCTCACCGTATTCAAAAAATTTATCATGAATTACTGACCGGCTTTGATGCACTGACATCGTGTGAGCTTAAAGAGTTTTACAAATTCAAACTGTTCCTACAAAAACTTGATCATCAAGTTCCTCCTTGCCCTGAATTAGACCTGATTGTGCAAGCCTTACGCGCCTGGGTCAATTTTGATTATGCACATGCGAGACAACTATTTCGCCAGCATTTACAGCGCTATCCAAGTGATGTCATCGCACTTTTCATGACACATATGTTTGATTTTTGTACCGGTAACATACAAGATTTACTCACCGATTTACTGGTATTTGACGTGTATCTAATAGATACACATCCTTTGTACCCATTTTATTTAGCCATTAAATCGTTTGTTTTATGTGAAGCCAATTATGTATTTCTCGCCCATACCCTTGGCTATATAGCTGTAGAACATGCGCCTACCCATATTTATGCGATCCACTCCATCACTCACGCATTACATGAGCAAGCGTGTTGGGGATATCTCTGCGAATTTCTCGAAAAAAGAAAACCCAATTGGATTACCAATAAAAATATGCGCATCCATATTTCTTGGCATTTAGCGATTGCCTATGAAAAGAATCATCTAACTGTTCAGTCATTACACACTTTCCACGAAATGTATGCACTCAAAGACCATTTCTTAGCGAAACAAGACCTTGATGCAGTTGCATATCTTTGGCGCTATCACTTAAAACATCCAGATGATCGCCAATTCTCGGCCTTGTGGCAAAAGCTTGCTTGTCTATGGAGTGGTAGTATCGGCACATCGATGTCTTACTTTCATCAACTACATGCCGCATTGGCTTTTGCAGCATGTCACCATATCTTGCTTATCAAAAAGTTAATTGCCGAAAATGATGGCTTCGGTATATATCCGAGCGCACACAAAGTTGGCAAAAAAATTTTGCAAGCAATCTTTTTTTTTGCACAATCTAAATATCAAGCGTGCTACCAACAATTAAAGAAAACTCAGAATCAATGGCCTATTTTAGGTGGTAGCAAAGCACAACGTGAGTTGTTGTTACTGACGATGCATACCTGTCTAGAAAAAATCGTCACACGTCAACTTGACTAAATTCATCCATACTTCACAACCAGCATCATCATGCTCAACAACATTTCATGTCTCGTCCTATGAACACACAACATGCCACAGCTTCATCAGGTCTTTACTTACAACTGGTTTTAGTTTCCGTAATCTGGGGTGGAACTTTTATTGCCGGACGCATTCTCACAGGCAGCACCTCGCCTTTATGGATTGCCAGCCTTAGATTTCTTGGTGCTGCCTTCAATCGATTGATTTGCTAAGATTGGATATTTTGAAATTATGGCGATAATAGAAGTTGCGTGTCGGTATTGTGGTCAAACAGAACAAGTGAGTCGCTATGGGAAAGGCCATGCTGGACATCAAAGATATCGCTGCATGAATTGCAAGAAGAA
>JBIKXM010000018.1:0-9184 GCA_044355755.1 Burkholderiaceae bacterium
GTTCGATCCCAGCCGGGCGCACCACTTTCCAGCACAAACAATCGCAAAAAACACTGTGCACCTCAAGGTGTTAGGACTTATACACAATTGCCCTAGACAAGCATGCCGATCTAGAGACTACGATCTGCGCAGCATCGTCCCAAAGAAACACCGTCAGGGCTGTTTTGCGTAAATCCTCGTGATGAGCCACTATTAGCCAGCCAAGTTTTTGGGCAAGCGCATCGGTCGCTTACCAATCACGACTTGTACCACTATTTTTTTTCGTTTTCTTTCGAGCGCCAGCTTCACGACACTACCTGGCTTCAATTGTGCAATTGTGTTCAATAAGGTGGTTGTATCATTAATTACCAGATCATTAACGCGCACTAAGATATCGCCTGGTTTTATGCCCGCTAAATCCGCTGGAGAGCCGCGTACCACACCGGCAACCAAGGTGCCTTTGTTATCAGATAATTCAAATGACTCAGCCAACTCCGGGGTAATTTCCTGCGGGTCAATACCAATCCAGCCACGTGTTACGGCACCTGTCGCAATAATTTCATCCATCACTTGTTTAGCTGTCGACACTGGCACCGCAAAACCTATACCAGATCCGCCGCCACCGACCATGCGTGACAGAATCGCGGTATTGATACCCAGCAAATTACCATTCGTATCGACCAAAGCCCCACCAGAACTCCCCGGATTGATTGCCGCATCTGTTTGAATAAAATTTTCAAAGGTATTGATACCCAATCGGTTGCGCCCGAGCGCTGACACAATCCCCATGGTAACCGTTTGTCCAACCGCGAATGGATTCCCTATCGCCAATACGACATCACCGACTTGTGCCGCCTCAATCTGGCCCAGTTTTATCGGTGATAAATTCGGTAGATCGATTTTTAGTACCGCAAGATCTGTCTCCGGATCACTTCCCACAATCACCGCCTGTGTCTTCCTACCATCAGCCAGCACAACTTCAATTTCATCCGCCGCATCTATCACATGATGGTTGGTTAAGATATAACCGTGAGCATCAACAATCACACCAGAGCCCAAACCCGTCGCAGATTCTGCCGGTTGCTCACCAAAGAAATAGTTAAACCAGGGGTCTACAAAAGAGGGATTACGTACCAACGTCTTGGTGGTTAAACTCACTACCGCAGGCATCGCTTGCTCCACAGCAAAGCGATAGGAATTCTGTCTTATCAAGCCAGGCCGTGGCTCAACTTGACTGGACATAGTAGCGCGATCTGTTAAGGGGAAGGATAATTTGTGGCGCGATAGCCACTCAGGCTTTAAGGTCATCAGAACAAACCATAAAGCCAAAATAACGGTAACAGTTTGGGCAAATAACAACCACAGTCGGCGCATCTGAAAAGGAAACATCATGGAAATTAGAGAATTAGAATTGTACTTGAATGATTTATTGGAAATCGATCGGTTTCAGGACTACTGTCCTAATGGCTTACAAGTTCAAGGTCGTACTGAAATCAAACATATTGTCACTGGCGTTACTAGAAAAAGCGACAGCACTTGGAGCAGATACAGTCCTGGTACATCACGGCTATTTTTGGCGCAACGAGGATGCCAAAATTATTGGGCAAAAGTATTTGCGCTTAAAAAAGTTAATTGTGCATGATATTAACTTACTTGCTTATCATCTGCCACTCGATGCACATCTCACCTTGGGTAACAATGCCCAACTGGGTAAATTACTCGGTTTTACGATAGCGCAATGGTTCGGTAAACACCAGTTAGCTTGTATCGGTAACTGCGCCGTACAAACACTAGAGAATCTTAGTCAGCATATTGCCCAGCAACTCGGGCGTACACCACTGGTCGTCGGCAACCCCAATCAAGTCATTCGACGTATCGCTTGGTGCAGCGGCGCAGCTCAAGACTGGTTGGCCGAGGCAATGAAATTTGAAATAGATGCTTATATTAGCGGAGAAATTTCTGAATCAACCGTGCATTTGGCTGAAGAAATGGGCGTGGCCTATATCGCTGCAGGACATCATGCGACGGAACGAGGCGGCATTCACGCTCTTGGGGAACATCTCCGACAGCAATTTCAAATTCAACACACCTTTATCGATATCCCAAACCCTGTGTAATCAACTGACTTAGCCTAAACCGACATCCGTAATCTCAATATTTTACTGACAAAGGCTAAACAGCCCCCCTATCAGCGACCAGTTTTAGCCAGATTAGCGTGACTCCGTACCCCAACATAAGGGACATTGTCAGTTACGTAACGATCTTCAAAGCGCTTACACAAACGAGTGTTGTCGCACACCGGGTATCCCCGCGTAGACTGCCTACGCTCGGGGATAAATTAGGTTAAGAATTGAATTATTTTTTCGGTAAAGGTACAACCTTCTCAGGCTTTGTATTCTTACTCTTTACGTTATTATTATCGCTAGCCAAGGTATCAAGCGCCGATTGCGATAGTTTCGGTTTACCACCGTGCAAATAAATCAACGCTTGTTGCAGCATAAAATCTTCTGCACTACCAAACTCTATCGGTTTCTTTTGCTTTTCTTTTTCACACTCTTCTGCCGTTTTTTTAGCATTCTCATCTGCTAAACGACGCAATTCTTCAATACGACGCTTTTCACGATCGGACATTTCAACTTCTTCAGGATTCTGTTTATTCCGCAAATGATTGGCACTATCAATTTCACGTGTCGCTAAAATATCTTCACGGTCCCCATCGGGATTTTGGTCAATCGGCAGATTAGGGATAATACCTCGTGCTTGTATCGATTTATCTGATGGAGTGTAGTAATAAGCGGTGGTTAATTTCAGCGCACTCTCTGCGGTTAAATTACGTACCGTCTGCACCGAGCCTTTACCAAAAGTAGTTTTACCGACAATCATCGCACGTTTGTGATCCTGTAATGCTCCTGCAACAATTTCTGAGGCTGAAGCCGAATAGGCATTTACCAGTACGACCATCTTCACGGTTTTAGTCCAGCGGGGTAAATCAGCCAGTGGATCACTCTCTTCTGACAGATGATAATTATCTAACGTAGCACGATAGATACGTCTCGATTCAGGAGATTGCCCATTGGTTGAGACAACCAACGCATTAGGCGACAAGAAGGCTGCTGCAACCCCAACCGCTCCTTGTAACAGACCACCACCATTATTACGTAAATCTAAAATTAAATTCTTCAAGCCAGGGTTTTGTTCATCTAACTCTTTTAATTTATTTGCCAAATCAGGCACTGTCGTTTCTTGAAAACTGGTAATCCGAACCCAAGCGGTATCCGGCGCCACCATTTTTGTCTTCACTGACTGGACATGAATTTCAGCGCGTGTAATCGTTACCGGAAAAGTCCGTTCCTCTGTTTTGCGATAAATAATCAGCGTGATTTTTGTTCCGACTGGGCCACGCATACGACGCACAGCTTGATCTAACGTCATCCCACGCACAGGCTTATCATCTAATTGCGTAATCAGATCTCCAGCTCGGAGACCTGCCTTGGCCGCAGGGGTATCTTCAATCGGATTGATAATTTTTACTAAGCCATCTTCTGAAGTAATTTCAATACCTAAACCAGCAAAACGGCCACGGGTCTGCTCCTGCATTTCTGTGAAGTCTTTACTGTCTAAGTAAGCTGAATGGGGGTCCAAACTGCCAACCATGCCTTTTACAGCCTCTATCAAAATCTTCTTATCCTCGACGGGATCAACGTATTCACGCTTAATTTGAGCAAATACATTCGACAATAAACGTAACTCATCTAAAGGAAGTTGCTGCGCTGAAGAATGTTGCGCACTTGCAGAAAATTGCAAAGTTGCTAATACGCCAGCAAGTAATCCAACGGTCAGTAAAAATACACTTTTAAGAGTAGTACGCATAATGAGTAGAAATATGTGCTAGGAATAGCAGCCTAACATGGTTAGCAAAGGTCTAACAGTATAAAGCGTCTGACACCAAATAATCGCAGTAAGACTCGATAACAACAATAAATGATGCTTCTGTTTGTATGTAAGCCACACAGTCTAAACAAAATTACTTATAAAGAGCAATTCCATCTAGTCATGTTAGATATTTTTTGGTAATCGGACGCAGCGCCGCATCTAATTCATACACCAAGGGCACGCCATTCGGTATATTCAAATCTAAAATATCTGCATCAGAGATAGCTTCGAGATGTTTGACCAAGGCCCGAATACTATTTCCATGGGCAACAATCGCGACCGTTTTGCCAGCCCTCAAAGCGGGGGTAATCGATTGTTCCCATAACGGCAGCACTCGCACTACCGTATCTTGCAGGCACTCTGACAACGGAATTTGCTCAGGCTTAAGTAGTTGATAGCGTGGGTCACTATACGCAACCCGTGCATCACTTGGGTCCAAAGCGGGCGGAGCAACATCATACGAGCGGCGCCAAGCCAATACTTGCGCATCACCGTATTGTGCTGCGGTCTCGGCTTTATTAAGGCCCGTTAATGCACCGTAATGACGTTCATTGATGCGCCAAGAGTGCACAACCGGTATCCACATTAAATCCATCACATCTTGGATATGCCATAAAGTACGAATCGCGCGTTTCAGCACCGAAGTATAAGCAATATCAAAAAACAGATGCTCTTCTTTTAGTTTTTGCCCGGCGCTTATCGCCTGCTGCACCCCCAATGGCGTCAAATCAACATCAAACCATCCAGTAAAACGATTTTCCTGATTCCAAATTGACTCGCCATGACGCACCAGTACAAGTTTCGACATATAAAAATAAACCTTGAGAAAATAAGCCATAAAAAGATGAGGCTATATTTTATAATCGTATATTTCTTACACACCAAATAATCACAGGACTTATACAAACTGCTCCAGCAAAATTTGCTAACAAGTTCAACGGTCGTTGCGTAATAGCAGTTTTATAGCCCTGCTGGACAACTTAATTTCTTTTTACAAAGGTAATCATCAGTGGATTTTTTTGCAAACCCAACCAATCTTATGTTTCTGGCGCTAGCCTTGCTCTCAGGTGGGCTGCTGGCCTGGCCTGCACTCACACGCAGACATCATGCGTTAAGCCCAACCGAAGCCACTCAGCTGATCAACCAACGCCATGCCGTCATTGTTGATATTCGTGCTAAAGATGATTTTGCGATGGGCCATTTACCTAAAGCGAAACATATTCCGTTTGATATCCTGACTGATAAAATAGGCAGCCTATCGCGTAATAAAGAGACCCCTGTTATTGTTGTTTGCAATAATGGTATCCAATCCGCACGTGCTTGCGCTATGATTCAAAAAGCCGGTTACGCACAAGTGGGCACACTTGCAGATGGCATCCAGGGCTGGCAAAAAGCAGGATTACCGCTGATTAAATGAAAGACAAATATGGCCAATGTAATTATGTATAGCACTCAAGTCTGCCCCTTTTGTCAGCTGGCTGAAAAATTATTAGCAAAAAAAGGCATTACGCCTGAAAAAATTCTGGTTGACGTGCATGCAGAGCGACGCCAGGAAATGATCGAGCGCACACAGCGCAAGACTGTGCCGCAAATTTTCATTAACGACCAACACATTGGTGGTTATGACGATCTGTATGCGCTTGAGCAAAGCGGCAAACTCGACTCGCTACTTACGGCATAATGCCACTTTTATTAAAATCACAGGACTCTCGCAAAACTGTTCCAACAAGGCATGCCGACGAAGATAGTACAACTCGTACAGCAAGTAGGCATAACACAGTTGGGGCAGTTTTGCGGAAGTCCTGAACCAACCTAATATTTGTTATGAGTGAACAGCAAAACGTAAATCAGAATCAGCCCTATTTCAACATTGAGCGTATCTACCTTAAAGAATTATCTTTAGAGCAGCCCAACTCACCTGAAATTTTGCTCGAGACCGCATCACCAGAGGTAGCGATTGAAATCAATGTAGGCACCGCCCAAGTGCAACAAGATATTTACCAAGTTGCAATTACGGCTACCGTCACAACAACCATCAAAGAGCGCGTTGTCTTTCTCGTCGAAGCACAGCAAGCAGGTATCTTTACGCTACGCAACATCCCAGCGGAACAAATTGCACCTATGCTGGAAATTGCTTGCGCTAATATTATTTACCCCTACCTACGCGCCAGTATCGCCGACATCATTACCCGCGCTGGTTTTGCGCCAATCCATCTGGCTGAAATTAATTTTCAAATGCTCTATGAGCGCCGTATCGAACAGGCAACTGCCGCTAATCAGGCAAATGCTACCAAAGCCAACGGAAACGCAGTTACCCATTAACGTTCGATCCAGCAAAAGACAGGGGCTGCATGATACATATAGGCGTTTTTGGTGCAGGAGCATGGGGCACAGCCCTAGCCACTCATATCGCACAACAACACCCTGTGACGTTATGGGCACGTAATCAGCAGCTCGTCGATGAAATTAATACCAGACACGAAAACAACCGCTATCTACCTGGTTACACATTACCCCTGCAGCTCCGTGCCAGCTCAGATTTCATTGCCACCTTAACGCATACCCACGCCGGCTTAAATATTATTGCCACACCATTATCTGGTCTTGCCACATTATGTAAGCTAATGATGCAAGCCGGAAAAATTCCGCAGCAGCTAGTCTGGGTATGCAAAGGTATCGAGCCAAATACCTTAGCCTTACCACACGAAATCATTTTGCGCGAATTAGGTGAGACTGATTGTGCTACGGGTACGTTGTCTGGACCTAGCTTTGCCCAAGAAGTAGCCAGTAACCTTCCATGCGCCTTAGTCGCTGCGTCATCTAGCCAAGCATTAAAGACATCCATACAAACCGCATTTCATCATCACAATATGCGTATCTATACCAGCACCGACGTTGTCGGGGTTGAACTGAGTGGTGCACTGAAAAATGTCTTAGCCATTGCCGCAGGCATCAGCGATGGTCTTCAACTCGGCTTCAATGCCAGAGCCGCTTTGTTAACACGCGGTCTCGCGGAAATAGGGCGATTGGCCCATGCCCGCGGTGGCCAACTCGAGACCATTATGGGACTGGCTGGTATGGGTGATTTAATTCTGACCGCCACCGGCGATTTATCGCGTAACCGTCAAGTTGGTTTACAGTTAGCACGTGGTATGACGTTAAACGACATTCTGCAACAGTTGGGGCACGTTGCCGAGGGTGTCAGATGTGCTCAAGCTGTATCTATCCTAGCAAAACAACACCAGATCGATATGCCTATTTGTACAGCGGTTTCACACATCCTAGCCGGCCATATTTCGGCACGTGAAGCTGTGCAGCAATTACTGGCACGCGACCCTAAATAATAGCCACCTGCCAATCCAAATACTTACCTTATCTGGTCTTAGGTGACCTCCCGCAGACCATTGCATAATCGTCACGGGCGAGCCAAAGACAAGGTGCATGGGCAAGGACGGGGTTTCGTGCAGCACCGCTGCACGCCGTCCGCGCCGGTTTGCCTTGCAAGGCAAACCGTGGGGCAAGAAGAAGCGGAGTGTACACGTAGTACATGAGCATTCTGAGCAGTGCGCAACGCCACATTTGGCTTGCGCAGTAGATTGTGCATCGGTCTCGGCAGTAAGGTCTTACAAGGTTGTCAGCCTTGAGATGACTGCCAGCTCTTCGCAATAACCGGGGCTAAAGCAGCTTGATATTCCGTTGGCAAACAATTTTGACCGGCCGCTGGAGGTGTAAATTGCGCCATAGCTTGGATTAACTGTTCAAGCTGACTATGATGCAACACACGACCATCGGCTAATTTAAATTGTTCGATAGATGGAAATAGCGCCCCATTTTTAATGGTCATCTGATCATCAGTACCTATAATCTGTGCCGTTAAATCTCTATGGTTAGTTTTACTGAACCACAACTGCTCGGGGGTAATATCATTTGCCATCAGCACAGTATCGACATCAGTCGGAGACGCCCATTCAAAAATTTCATCTTGTCCTGCACCACGATAAAACAGATACGTATCATTGCCGCGTCCACCATTGAGATAATCATTGCCAGCACCACCATCCAACACATCATTACCGCTCTGGCCAAATAATTTATCGTGCCCCCCCAGTCCCTGTATCAGCGTATTTTCTCGATTAAAGAAATCTACTTCTAAGTTATCATTCTGTGCCGTGCCTAGCAGCGTTTTTGTCGTGCTCGGCAAACTCGGAAACAATTTGCTGACATCCGTAAGCTGAGTTTGTAATGCGGTCGGTGGCACCACCGGCTCGATTATTGCTCCTGGGGTATAAGAAACGTTTGCTATCGGTTTATTGACGCTATTTACGGGTTTCGGTTGCACACTGCCAAAAACAAAATCTCGCTCAGTCAGTTGACCCGGGTCTAGCGTATCTAGATAAGCCAACTCAATCGTTTTGCCGGGTTCCCCAGGAAGCTCGGCTCTAAGTTGCGTACCGCGGACTGTCGCAATCCCATTCATCACTCCTCGATTACGTTGCTCGAGTTGTAGCTCACTAAAATGACTGATACCTAAAGCACTGACATCAATTTTATCGATACCTGGCCTGAACCCTTGAATCGCATTGCCATAGTCATTCGTTCCAGGTTTCTGCGCTTCGATAACAAAGCGATTAACAGCAAAATGTGGATTACGTTGATAAATCGTGCCGCCAAGCGACCAAAGCATATTGCCATTTTTTGAGGTCAAGCTAATATATGCACGCCCGCCAACAAGCTTCACCTCGCCTTGCCCCACCGGTAATGCGGTAGCTATGCTAGTACTATTGAAATAGGCTTCAGGCACTTTTAAAGTATCTTGTAAAACAATACGCTGATTATTGAATAAATGAATCGGCGTATTTTTAATCAAGAGACTTTGCAACGTACCCCAAGTGATGTGCGTATCCGCTCCAATTTGACGCAAAGTCAGATCGCTATATTGTTTACCCTGTAACCCGACCAAATAAATCGTATCGTGATGCGCCGCATTGAATCCCTCGACCGTATCACTACCTTGGTTTCGTTGGCGAATCACAAATATGTCTTTACCTTGTCCGCCGATCAGATGGTTGGTACCCCGTCCACCATCTAAGACACTATTCTCTGTACCGGCAACCAAAGTATCATCGCCGTCGCCACTAAATACATTACTTAGATTCAAGTACGAAGTGCAATGGCGGATAAGAATACTTGAGCAGGGGTAGCAAAGGCAAGCCTTTTTCTGGGTCGATTGTTTAGACGGTTCATAGCGAGATTGATTTCCTGTTGAGTGATG
>JBIKXM010000262.1:0-2714 GCA_044355755.1 Burkholderiaceae bacterium
TACGTGACTTTAGTCACTGTTTTACTACTTTATGGCGTGATCGTCTGGGACAAATTTCACTCGCGGTGACTACCCTTTTTTGGGGCGCAGGTGCGACCTTGCAATTTATAGTTTTAAAGTGGGCCGAAGAACGCTTAGGTATGAATTTATCAGCGGGCGCAGTTTTGCAGGCAGTCGTTGCTGTAGGCGTTGCTACTGGCGCCGTATACGCGGCTATTCGCGTGCCTTTAAAACGATCACTCAGCGTATTACCTGTAGGTGTAGCCATGGGCCTAGTAGTTATGCTGATGGCTTTCTTTGATAAGAGTATTATTCCTGACTACACATTTCAACTCGGAACATGGAACATTCCGCTCTACATGGTGCTGGCTTACTTCTTTTTGATGTTAGTCGGTGGCCTAGCAGGTTATTTTGTGGTGCCGATGAACGCACTATTGCAGCATCGCGGGCATGTTTTGTTATCCGCAGGGCATTCAATTGCGGTACAAAACTTTAATGAGAACCTATCGATTCTCGGTATGCTATGTATTTATGCATTACTAGTAAAATTTGATGCGCCTCTAGGCATAATTGTGATCCTATTTGGTGCCAGCGTCTGCTTAACCATGTGGCTTGTGATACGGCGACATGCCAGGAACCAGCGCGAATTTGATTCTCTACATCTAATCGGAGAATCGAAGAGAGGTAACATCTCACACGCTAACTCGTAATTCAGATTCGGGGAAAAACGTCATTATTTAACACCACTATATTCGAGTACAACCTGTTCAAGGCTTACCCTAAAACCGTAACGGATTCTGTTGCATTTTCTGAACCGCAACTTGCTATGACCGCGCTGTTAGCTCCCTTACCATCGAATTATCTTATTACCCCTGAGCCAGCTATCAGGGAATCCTTCGCAACATTCATTGCGAATTTAGAACACGCGCTAGCGTCAGGTATCCGTCTGGTGCAATTGCGTGCGAAGACACTGACAGAAGCGCGGTACATCCAACTAGCGCAAGAGGTACGCGCTTGTTGTCGACAGCATCATGCGCGACTGTTATTAAATGCACCCATCACGATAGTCCAAAAACTAGAGGCTGATGGAATACATCTCACTAGCAGCAATCTGATGGCAGCCAAAAATCGACCATTATCTACAGACTTTTTAGTATCAGCCGCTTGCCATGACGCACATCAAGTCTTACATGCACAGCGAATCGGTGTAGATTTGCTAACCGTATCACCTGTATTGCCGACAGCCACACATACCACTGCACAACCAATAGGTTGGCATGACTTCAGAGCACTCGCCACACTAACCCCTATTCCAGTTTATGCCTTAGGTGGTATCACTCCTGATATGCTGCATCAAGCTCGCGCGGCAGGTGCTTATGGTATTGCCGCGATTCGTTCACTGTGGGGAAATAACAATATCAATCCGCTGTTTGATTAGTTAAGGGATAATATGAAAAAAATCGGTTTAGTCGGCTGGCGCGGGATGGTCGGTTCTGTATTAATGCAGCGCATGGTGACAGAAGGTGACTTTAAGAAAATCATCCCTTATTACTTCAGCACATCGTCTCCAGGTAAAAAACACATAGATGTGACGGGCACCGAGCACATCTTACTGGATGCTAAATCCGTTTCCGCTTTGTCACAGATGGACATCATTATTAGCTGTCAAGGCGGCGACTACACCAAACTGATCTATGGTGATCTACGCAATAGTGGTTGGCAAGGGTATTGGATTGATGCAGCATCTGCGAAGCGTATGGATGCAGATTCGGTTATCGTGCTTGACCCCGTCAATCGTGCCCAGATTGACCACAGTATTGCCGCCGGCATTAAAAACTTTATCGGTGGCAACTGCTCGATTACATTGACGCTGTTAGGGTTAGCTGGGCTGTTTCGCGCAGGATTGATTGATTGGCTCAGTGTCATGACCTATCAAGCGGCTTCAGGAGCCGGTGCGGCCCATGTACGTGAACTCCTATCGCAAATGGACTATTTATCACAGAATATACAAGCAGAACTCTCCCAAGCAGCCATTTTGCCTTTAATGCATAAAGCGCATCAGGTCATGCAAAGCGCTGATTTCCCGAAAACTGCATTTGGTATCCCGTTAGCAGGCAACATTATTCCTTGGATAGATAGTGACTTAGGCAATGGAACAAGCCGAGAAGAGTGGAAAGGTGAAGTCGAGACCAACAAAATTCTTGGCTTACCCGCTGGCACAATTGCGGTTGATGGCCTGTGTGTGAGGGTAGGCGCTTTACAATGCCACTCAGCAGCCATAACGATGAAGTTAAAAAAAGACATGCCTCTGGCCGAGCTTGAGTCCTTGATTGCGCATGCGCATGAATGGGTCGAATTAGTCCCGAACCACAAGGAGGCTACGCTACACAAGCTGTCGCCCGCGGCATTGGCGGGTTCTCTCAAAATTGGGGTAGGACGTCTTAAGAAATTAGGTGTGGGTGAGCAACTATATAGCGTACTGACCGTAGGAGATCAATTAATATGGGGCGCGGCAGAACCACTACGTCGAATGCTGAATATTTTGCTTGACTGATAAAGCACTGTCATACGTGCAAGTAACATTCTGCTACCGTTGCACAATGGTCACGAGCCACTACTGTAATCTACAAATCGATGGTAGTGCCTCCAATCAATTGAAATGATATCGCTCAATATAGGTTCCAATAATTTTTTCATGTATTTCAGCGGATTTA
>JBIKXM010000263.1:0-2693 GCA_044355755.1 Burkholderiaceae bacterium
TCATCACTGAGCAGTAATCGGAGCATTGCAAACTCGTTTTGTTGTTGTGTCAGAACTCCAATATTACGAGTTTGCTCCTCCCTTTCAACCTCTTATTTCAAAACGTCAACAGACCCTAGCGTTGGGTCACATCTTTATATATTGAGAATTAGTCGCATTTAAAAAGACATGTTAATTTTAAAAGTTAATATCAATTTAATAAATTTAACGATTAACTCTGTATTACAAATACATGTTTATAGAAAAAGCGTTTTTGCTGCTGTTTGGTGAGTGGCCGTATAAATTGATCCCTTATATGTAACTACTTTGTTTATTCTAGGTTGCAAAAACGATTCTTCTGGTTAGAAATAGTGCAAATGAATTGAAATTACAGAGATAGGAGGGCCCAAGATGGTGCCAATAATAGCGCAAAATATTTCGGCTAATTACAATTCTGAGGCGATAAACAATCATTCAAACAAAAAAAGAAAATTTAATTTCTCTATTGCCCGAGTTCGGAACCAGGAGTGGTCTTCCGCAAAATCTGCAGTGAATGTAGAGGAAAAAGTAGCTCGTCCATGTTTCACCAGTTTGTTAAAGCAAGCTAGCAAAGATACGATTCGATTTTGTTCTCAAGTAAAACAGCAATCTGTACAGCATGTAGCGAAAATTGTGGCTAAGGAAGGTTTTTCACAGGAGGCTTCTGCGAAAAATAATATGTCAACTGTCGCTTCTGTGCCGTCGCAGAAGATAACCGAGTTAGAAGAGAGGAAATCAGAAGGCTCTAGCCTTAACCCGTTTGGCTCCGAAGCTGAAGACAGCTATATAGATCAAAGCAGTGACATAGAGCGCAGTCAAGCACAGGAAAGATATTCCTTAAATACGAATTCAACTAATCCATTTGGCTCGGAAATAGAAGAATTGATTGATCAGCAAAACAAAAAAGATATTTTTCTTGTTGTGCCGGAAGCGGTCGCTAAATTTAATCTTGTTTCAGGAGATAGTAAGCAAGCCGGTGAGGTAGATGTCAGTCAACAGTTTTTAGATGAATTAAATAAATATATTAAAAGTGATCTAAGTCATCACAGTCTGCGTAAAAATCATTATCAAAAGTTGAAAAGCCGTATACGCAAAAGTGAATATCTAAGCAAACTATTGGTTTGCAGCGAGTCGGATAAATCTGTCAATTGGCAAGCGGGGCAAAAAGTTGAAAAGAAAGCGGACTACGAAAAAATATATTATGCATTCGCAGAAGTTTCTGGCAATGGCAAATTAGGAGAAAAAAATAGCAGTCAATTAATGCAAGTATTAAGTCGCTTTCTATCTAATCATGTGCCGGAAACGATTACTGCTCAAGTTGTATCTAGTCAGCGCTTGGCTGAACAGGTTAAATCGGCGGAACAAAAATGCTATCTGACAGCGCTTATTCAATACATACAAGATGATAGAAAACAACTGACGTCGGATATGCTAGAAGATTTGGCTTATCAGCTTGCACAGCAAAAATGGCGTGATGAGGCTAAAAAGCTTGAACATAAAACTAAAGAGTTGCTAACCTATGCCAGTCAAAAAAAATTAAATACGGGAACGAATCAAAAAAGTTTGGAACGATTCATAACGCATGTGTTGCATCCAAGTGATTACTTTCGTGGTCACGATGCAGAACGTCAGATTAAAGACTATGTTGTGAGTGCAAGTAATTTGGATTTCACATATCAAAGAATTATTACTTTAAATACAAATGTCGTTTCTAAATTTTTTGAGAACGAGTACCTGAAGATATGGCAGGTGATTACGCGCCAAGTCCATCCGGGGCAGCGGACAATTCTGGCTTCTGAGCGTATTGAAGCGGTAAGGAGGACAATCGAATCCGCATTTCGACGATTGCAGCAAGAAAAATTAAGAGAAGAAGTGCTATGGGCCGATAATCAATTTAAAACACAAATTGATACTTCAATTCGTGAATTTAACCCGGGTCAAATGCAGTCGTTGACTGATGTTGGGCAGTGGTTTAGTCAGTTCGCTAGCACGCTCGATAATTATCGGTTGGCGCAGACTGCTTATAGGGAGCAATTACAAAATCGCTTAATCATTCGCGAGGGCACTCATTGTGACGATACTATCATTCAAGCAATTATTGCTGATCAGGATAAACATTTTCAACAGTTACAACAGAGTCTAGTTGATAAGCTGATCAATAGCATTGAGCCATTAGAGGTAGCTAAATATCAGCCTCTCATCCAAGCGATAGAGAAATTGGCTGATGACCCAACACTCACCAGAGTAGCTAGGGCAGAAGCGCTTAGAGAAAAAGTACTTGAGTATAAGCAGCATCTGAATACGACTCTAGCGATGTTAAGTCGTCATCCAAACTTAACCAACATAACTGATGATTTCAAAAATGCACAAGCAAAACGATTTCAACGGATTGTGGCGGATGCAAGGCTGGCATTCCCTGAGCCTTTATCACGTGCGCAACGTATAAAACAGGCTCTATTTGGTGAGGCTAGAAAGTTGAATATGTTCGATCGTTTTAAAGATATGCTACAAACGTTTTCCAATAAGATTTTTTTTGGTATTGGCGTGACGGGACCCTTGCTGATGACAATCGGTGCGCTAGGTGGGGTGAGTTTCACGGCAGCTGGTGCCAGTATCGTGGTTGCAGGTCCGGTGTTACTTGTTGTGGGAATCCTCTGTTTAGCCGTAAGTGCTGT
>JBIKXM010000264.1:0-2685 GCA_044355755.1 Burkholderiaceae bacterium
CACCATGGAACATATTGAATTCAGCATTCACAATCAAAGCGTTTTTATATTTACCTGCCTTAAATAAACTATCAACTAACGACATCGCGCGTGTCCAACTCATGCAGGCGTCAATCACATCAAAACATTCTGCGTTTCGGAAGCCAAGGGCACTCGCCATCATATAACTGTTACCGGGTTCGAGAAAACCTCGGCCAATGCCGACAAAAATAAAGAGTTCAATTTGCTCAGGTCGCAAATAAGTTTCTGACAAGGCTTGACGTGTTGCCATCGCGACATGGTCGATGGGCATCTCATGATCGGCACACCAATGGCGATGAATTAAGCCACTTTTTTTGAGTAAAATATTGATGGTGCGCAGCGCTTTATCGAGATCCCCCTCGTATTCTTTAGAATGGAAACGGATCAAATCAACCACTTCTTCATTGGTAACAATTCTGGATGGCAAGCTAACAGCGATATCTTTTATTAACATGATAGGCTCTCTCTAAAAAATAATAGATGGATACAAAGAATCTTCCACATTTGCCATACCACGCTTGCCTATTGCCCAATACTGAAATATCCCCTTTCAACGCCAAATATCGATTTGCGAAAAAACACTTATCTTCTGGCTACTCTTTACAAATTTGCTTAATCTAGGATTACCCATAGCCGAGCTAGCCACACAATAAAAAAATAGTGCGAGTATTTCAGTTGGGTAAGGGTGATATCAGATCAAAAAATGCTTGTAAAAAATTTAAGATTAGGTCTTAACCAGAATGGACAGATGAGCGGGGTACTACATTTGTTTCTAATTCTGCTTAGGAGCGCATTGCACAACCTCTACGCAGGCCAAGTGCTCCGTTGCGTGGGCTTCGCCGATATAACTCGACTCACAAGTCGCTTCAGCTGCGTCAGCATGCAGTCATGTTGCATGAAATTTAGCCTAGGTACTTATCTGTCTTGTTGCGGCGACGCCGCGCTTGAGCACGCAAGGTCTAACCGGCAAGGACTAGAATGCCGTCTTTGCCCATTTACCGTATCTTTGGCCGATTTACTAGGGCTGTGTAACAGTCTCATTTAGAGAGTAACTGAAAAAGTGACTCTCTAATATTATTTGTATCACACACGTGCTTTTTAGGATATTTTTTCTGTACTAATCATGTGCATTATTGCTAGACGCAACTCTGCGCGCAGCATATTGCCCATGTGTTCGCCAACATTTTCTGAAAACAGTGCCAAATTATCATGCAAATATGCTTGTATTTCAGTTTGACAGCGTGCCGCAATTTCTGGAAATTCGTGTTGTTCTAATTTTGCTAATAATGTGTGGTGCCGCTCACGCTCTAACATCAATTTAACCACTGCTTCGATAGCAATCGGCGTGTTACCCAATTCCAGCATGTCAAGTAAAACTGGCACATCGGCTATTTCTGCTTTAGATGGATGATGTGTTGTGTTCGGAGGTGCGCTTTTATGTGTTGTCGCCGAATCGTTATGGTTTGATGGCTTAGGCGCGGCAGTTACAGGAGGATTTTTTTTCTTATTATCTGTATTTTTTTTTCCAAAAAAGATCATGCGACCCCCGATTGATCAAATGATTGCAAAGGATAACCACGATCCCGATAGAATCGATAGCGTTCACGCCCAGCGAGTCGTTCTGATTCTGCTGTGCTGACAATTTCTAATAAGCGCTCAAAGCGTGCAAATAAGGTTGGAATTTGTGCAGATAAGTTAATTAACACTTGATAATGGGGTAGCTTATCTAAATCTGAGTCAGTCGCCAAGACAACCGGAGTCTGCGCCGCATTTTGACTTGTCGTATAGCAATGCGGAATAAAATCAGTCTGACTAAATGTCCATAGCGTTTCATCGAGTTTTTCCAGCATCTCGCTGGGCATGGTGATAACCACGTTTACCTGGTTTGTATATGCCTTCCTAACCAAACGACAAGCGTACAGTAAGGGGTGGGCAACATTGCAATGAAAGTCTATACGTGTCATATCTTCCTGTTAGGACCTGCGCAAAACTGTCTTAGTATGGTTATGCTCCCCTTTCTTAGTGGCTCGCTGACAAGCTCACGCTCAGGAAACACTACCGGAAAAGCGGGCCAACTGATCTGCTCCACTGAGCGATTTGATGGGCACGATCCTGTGCAGATCGGACTACCTGCGCCGGCATGCTGTACCGCAACAATTTTGCGTAAATCCTGTCTATGAGTGCATTAAAAAATTGACCAATAGAGGTACCGGTCTAGCGGTTGCGCCCTTGCTGGCGCCACCTTTCCAAGCTGTTCCCGCTATATCTAAATGTGCCCAACGATATTTCTTCGTGAAACGGGATAAAAAGCAGGCTGCCGTGACACTGCCTGCTGGTCGCCCACCAATATTGGCTATATCCGCAAAATTTGATTTCAACTGTTCTTGATAAGCTTCATCAAGTGGCATGCGCCAGGCAGGATCGAGCGCTTGTTTACCCGCCGTCATCAGTTGCTCGGCCAAGACGTCATCGGATGCGTATAGTCCGCTGTTAATATGTCCGAGTGCAATGACACAAGCACCGGTTAACGTGGCGACATCGATCACCGCATCTGGATGAAAACGCTCGGCATAGGTGAGTGCATCACACAAAATTAACCGGCCTTCAGCATCAGTATTTAAGATCTCAATGGTTTTGCCAGACATACTGACGACGACATCACCG
>JBIKXM010000265.1:0-2676 GCA_044355755.1 Burkholderiaceae bacterium
AGGAAATCGCGATTGCCTGGGAGTATGAAAACCTGTATACCACGCTGCTTAAGCTGCGCTAATGACTGCGTAATCGCATAAGCCATGCTGTTTGTGTCATTTAAACAGTCGTCACCTATCCAATACTCGAACAAATCGCCCAAAATAAATAAAGCGTAGGCATTGGCCGCAATTTCATCGATAAATCGAAAAAAACCGGCACAGGTTTTAGGCAGGGCTTCGCTTAAATGTAAATCTGAAATAAATAAAATGGGAGAGGTTGCTTGTAGCGCAATGGATTGCAAGCGTTGGTTAGAACAATCCGATTTCATAATGAGATGGGTTGTTACCGTTATGTATAGCTACATAACGGCAGGGTGACTAAATTAGTTGTTTTCTAATACAACGGCTTTTTCAATAATCACATCTTCAATGGGTACATCACGATGGAAACCGTTCGTACCTGTTTTGACTACATGAATTTTGTCGATGACATCCATCCCCTCAATGACCTCACCAAACACCGCATAGCCCCAGCCATTGGGTGTTTTTGCTGTGAAATCGAGAAAATCATTGTCCACCGTATTAATAAAAAATTGTGCTGTGGCTGAATGTGGGTCATTGGTACGCGCCATGGCTATCGAACCACGCTTATTGCGTAAGCCATTGTCAGCCTCATTCGCAATCGGTTTGTCGGTTTCTTTTTCTTTCATGCCAGGAGCCATGCCGCCCCCCTGAATCATAAAGCCTTTGATAACACGATGAAAAATCGTATTGTCATAGTGCTGTTTTCTGACATAACTTAAAAAGTTAGCAACTGTATTCGGCGCTTTATCAGTATTCAGAGAAAGCTTAATAAGACCATGATTAGTGTGTAATACCACTTGCGACATCAGAATAACTCCTTATGATGAAATCTGTTTTGCTGATTTGATAATAATTGGACTAGCAGGCATGTTTTGAAACATGCCGCGGGAAGTAGTAGGTACGGCACGAATTTTGTCTATCGTATCCATGCCTTGGATTACTTTACCGAAGACTGCGTAACCATGGCCGTCCGGGCTCGGATAATCCAATGATTTGTTGTCCACGACATTGATGAAAAACTGTGCGGTAGCCGAATCAGGGACGCTGGTCCGTGCCATCGCAATCGTGCCACGACTATTTTTTAAACCATTTTGAGACTCGAGTTTAATCGGTGCTCGCGTGGTTTTTTCTGCCATGTTTTGATCGAAGCCGCCACCTTGTACCATAAACCCATCAATTACGCGATGAAATAGTGTGCCGCTATAAAAACCGGCATCAACATATTTTAAGAAATTAGCAGAAGAAATTGGGGCTGCTTGAGGGTCTAGTTCAACTGTGAAATTTCCCACAGTAGTTTCAAATTCAACCTTAGGGCCAGCAAACGCAGGATGCATCAAAAGAACTAATATTGTTGTTACAAAAAATATAAATTTTTTAAATAGCATATTAAGTTTTCCTTGGTAATAGATAATTTTCAAGAGAGATCAGTTATACTTTCGGGCATTCTATCAAAACAAGACCTTTGTTTTATTTAGTTTACTGTGTGCGTTAGGAATATTCTCAGCAGTAAATTATGCAACGGTCTTAAAAAAGCCATTGAAACACGGATTGTGTTTTGCGCATGGTGACTCAAGAAAGAATGTGGTCTAAAAAGTTCAAATAAACCGCATTTCAGTTTAAAAATCAGGTCTATGCAATCTTTGAAAATTTTCAATACGCTGTCCCGTCGTAAGCAAACTTTTGTACCCTTAGTACCAGGGCAAATAAAAATGTACGTATGTGGTATGACAGTCTATGATTACTGCCATATTGGTCATGCACGTGTTATGGTCGTATTCGATATGGTGCAACGCTGGCTGCGCAGCATAGGTTACCAAGTGACTTATGTGCGCAATATTACCGACATCGATGACAAAATCATCCAACGTGCACAGGAAAACGGGGAAAGCATAGCCAGTTTGACGGCACGTTTTATTCAAGCCATGCATGAAGATGCCGATGCACTGGGGGTTCAGCGCCCTGATTTTGAGCCACGTGCAACAGAATATATTCCTGAAATGCAGCATTTAATTCAGCGTTTATTAGAGAATGAGTTGGCTTATCAAGCCAGTGATGGTGATGTGAACTATGCTGTGCGCAAATTCCCAACCTATGGCAAGCTTTCTGGTAAATCAGTAGACGATCTACGTGCAGGTGAGCGCGTGGCAACTAAAGATAGCAAACAAGACCCACTGGATTTTGTTTTATGGAAAGCCGCTAAACCCAATGAACCTGCAGAGTCGCGCTGGTCTTCACCGTGGGGTGAAGGGCGACCCGGCTGGCATATTGAATGTTCGGCAATGAGCTGTAGTCTATTGGGTGAACATTTTGATATACATGGTGGAGGGGCTGATTTGCAATTCCCTCATCATGAAAATGAAATTGCTCAATCAGAAGGAGCAAGTGCACAGTCTTCCCAGCCTTTCGTCAACGTCTGGATGCATAATGGCTTTGTGCGTGTGAATGATGAAAAAATGTCGAAGTCATTAGGCAATTTCTTTACCATCCGCGACGTACTAAAACAGTATGACGCAGAAGTGGTACGCTTCTTTATCTTGCGAGCACATTATCGTAGCCCACTAAGTTATAGTCAGCAGCACCTCGATGAAGCACACCAGGCTTTGGCACGTT
>JBIKXM010000266.1:0-2670 GCA_044355755.1 Burkholderiaceae bacterium
AACCACTTGCATGCGCTGTTCTTTCCGATACGGACGAAGCTACCGCCCTGTACATCCACGGATTACAAGAAGCGGCTCAACTTGACGAAATTCAGATATTAATTGCGGAAAGCAATCTTCATGCTTGGATATGGGATGTGAGCACAGGCACGATGCCTGAATTACCGCAAATGAAAAAAACACATTAATCTCAGTATGTTCTGTAAAATACTACTTACCTGAGAAGTAAAACTTGTCCACAGATTCCGTGGATAACCCTGTTAATTCTCTTTTGATAAACAAAAATATGCCTGATTTGATGAATAAGTTTAATGCTCGCCAAAAGAAAGTGATTGAATCTGCTTGGGATAGAGGCTTCCGCGACAATCAAATCGCTGATTTTCTGGGTTTGCCTTATCTCGATGTCTTTCATTATCGTAAGAGCCTAGGTATACCCGTCAGTACGATCTCCGAGAATCGATACGCCACATGGATTCGCTTGATTGAGCAAGGGGTATCACTTGAGTCTATCGGTGAAGCGTATGATATCAATCCTTACTCAATCAAAATTATGCTGTGGCGTAAAAAGAAATTTTCTTTTAGGGAGTCCAATAAAGCCATTCTTGAGGAGGCTAAACTCATCAAAGCGCATTCTCAAGAAGCTATATTAAGGAATAAAGATCCGTTTAATTGGTAATGCCAATAGAATTTCTGAACCACTTATTCGGGAAATAACCCCATTGGCATAGATAAACACCCAGCTTGACATAATGCATAATTAGTGCAAATATAGTGCATATACTGTAATATAAGGTCAAGTTATGGAGCCAATGATCAAAGCAACCGGAGCAAAGGCAGCTTATTCACATGCCCCAATATTTGGTCAGAATTTTGATGAATTTATGTATTTTCTGCATGAGCCAAATGCGGGTGCCTCTGTTTTATCGCCTGAGCGTTTCACAGCGCTGATGAATATGGATATTAAAGAGCTTGCCACTCAAGCGCATGTACACCGTAATACCGTAACTCGTGCTCCTGAATCGGAAAACTTACAACGATTTATTCGTGAGGCGGTGCGTGTTGTCAGAGCAGCGGCTGATATCTCAGGTAGTATTGATCGGGCTATCTTTTGGTATCGTAACGAGCCTCTCCCCGTGTTTAAATATAGAACCGCTGAGGCGCTTGTTTCAGAAGGGCGCACTGAGGATGTACTCGACTATGTGATGTCTTTGCAAGCAGGTGCAGCTGGGTGATTCTTACAAATCTGAATTCAACTACAGCTTATCGTATGCATATGCCCAAGTGGGCTGTTGCTCCAACAAGCGGTGCCGGTGCAGCGTCATATGGTGGACGACTTAACCGACCAGGTATAGAGGCGCTTTACTTATCTTTGGATGAGCAGACGGCTATCAACGAATTTAAAGGCATATCTACCTTGTTATCGCCCGGAACACTTGTGTCATATCAAATTAGCGTTACC
The DNA here is from genome assembly GCA_044355755.1 of Burkholderiaceae bacterium. Lineage (GTDB taxonomy): Bacteria > Pseudomonadota > Gammaproteobacteria > Burkholderiales > Burkholderiaceae > JADYYQ01. Next base: position 1,460 of record JBIKXM010000266.1, read on the forward strand.
GATATCGTGGATTTCACACAAGGCTATCAAGCTAACAAATGGCCGCCATTATGGGAGTCTTTTTATTGTGATTGGCGTAGCTTAGCGTTTGATGAAAAAATCGAGCCACCCAGTTGGGTATTGGGCGATCAAGTAATTACTACAGGCGCAAAAGGTGTGCTCTTCTTATCTGCTTATGGTTGCCAAGGTACAAATCTCGTACTCTACCCGCATTTACTCAGTACTACAGATAAAATTGAAGTGATTGACCCAAAGGGTGATCTACCAAAAAATCAACAAGCCTGGTAATTCCCCCAAACAGTAAAAAACAAGTGTTCTAAGTTAGAGACATGCTTGCATCTCTTCCGTCAGTTTCTCTCTATGAATATATCGTCCATGAATGGGCGGGGGCGTTACTAATTTTGCTGTCGTATCAGACGATGCACTAGAATCGCTGACAGGCAATAGTCCAACAATTTTTCCATCCGTTGTTAATGCCCATGCAGCAAGATGATGAACGATATGCGTTTTTTTAGTTCCAGTGCTTTCATGAACAAAAAACCAATCCGTGGCGGGCATGATAGAAGTATACGATATTGTCATATTTTAGATTCTCGAAATTTAATGATCTGTACCAAATGGATTACCGTGTAGGTCAACACCACCCATCATCGGAACCCCATTAATATTGTGCTCCATATAGGCAGGTTGATCGAATGTATAGGGCCTATCGAATGCTGTGTCTTGAGGCAGCCTGTATGAATCCTGATCCTTAAACATGCTTTCTCTTGTCAAAGATCCAACATCGCCTGCATTAATCTCTTGAATTCTTCCTGAACAAGTTTTTTCTTGTTGTCTCCAATTTACAGGTTGAAAACTAAAAAAAGACCTTCCTGGAAACCTCTTTTTGTAATTCTTCATTTGCCAGATAAATCCAATTAACCACAACAGAACAAGTGCTGGTGGCACTGCATCAGCAACAATATCCACAATATACTCAAACATAACTTGTCTCCATGCTAGGGATAAAAACAGCTAGCGTACTCCTTTAGCTATTTGTCTTTTTTATATAAGTCTAGAGTCACATTAGATTTTGCACCTTTATCTTTAAACATATCTTTTATGGGTAGTGCCTCCAATCAATTGAAATGATATCGCTCAATATAGGTTCCGATAATTTTTTCATGTATTTCAGCGGATTTAGAAAAGCAAATGGTTTTTCTGGCTAGGCG
>JBIKXM010000267.1:0-2666 GCA_044355755.1 Burkholderiaceae bacterium
TTTTCTTCGAGTGCCTCAATAGTCGCTTGCAAAGCTTGATATCCATGTGCAATCGCTTCTTCAACGGTTTCGCCATCCGCAATAGGGGAGCTGCAGAAGAACCCCCAAAAATGACGATTCTGAGTTAAATGGATTGTAGCTATGCTATGCGGCTGATGCCCGAAGCTCACGTGACAGTTCTGGATGCTTGATAATCAACCGAAACAAGCACAATACTCCACCTGGCGGCACAAAACGGCCTTGCTCCCAATCCCTAAGTGTTGCTACTGGTGTTTCTATCTGTTCTGCAAATGCAGCTTGCGTTAAACCAGATTTTTCGCGCGCTTGACGTACGAGGATTTGTTCGTTGGTGGTGACACGCCCAACTATACCTGCTTTAGCTTCTTTTAGAGCTTGCCGCAGGTCAGGAAGGGTTTCACCAGTATCGACTTCGATAGCTTTAGCAATAGCATCAATATCCATTTTTTTAATGTCCATATCACACCACCTTTCTGATTTGGGAAGGTGTCATGTTCATTCTGTCTGCCTTGGCATATACGGCTACCAGCAACACAACTTCATCCTCTGTCAGGTTAAAGTAAATTACGCGCGTCCCGCCAGACTTACCTGTTCCAGGACGGCTCCAACGTACCTTGCGTGCGCCTTCAGCACCAGGAATCACATCACCAGCTTGCGGATTAGCCGCAATCCAAGCAATAAAATCCAGTCGCTCATCTTCCGACCACAGCTTGTCAGCCTGTTTTTGGAATGTCGGAGTTTCGATAATGGTACGCATGGTTAAATTGTACGGGAATCCCGTATATTGTCAAGACCTATCTTCATCTTGCTTTACTTCAAGCAATCCTAAAATTTTATAAACCGTAGAACGGGCAATTTTCATTTGCTTGGCAATATCGGTTGCTCCAACACCAGATTTATAAAGGGATCTGAGCCGCTCTCTATCAATTGAAGGTTTACGACCAAATTGAATCCCTTTTATTTTAGCTTCTAGCCGACCTTCATTGGTTCTTTCTAATATGCGCTGGCGCTCTGCTTGAGCCACAGCGGATAAAATCGTGACCACCATTTTCCCCATTGTTCCTTCAGTGCTAATTCCATCATCAAGAAAACGAACGGCGACACCGATCTCATCAAAAGCCTTAATCAACTGAACCATATCTGCGGTATCTCGACCAAGACGATCGAGTTTTTTTACCAAGATAACATCGCCTTCTTCTACTTTAAGGCGCAATAGTTGAAGGCCATCACGATTTGCATGACTGCCTGTTGCCTTATCAGTAAAAATTCGGTTGGCTCTTACCCCTGCTGTCTTTAACGCTTTAATTTGCAGATCAAGAGATTGCTGACTGGTAGAAACTCTGGCATAACCAAAAAACCGCATCTATAATGTCTCCTAAATCAATTAATAGACGATTCGTCTATTAATTGTGCTCAAAACGATTTTTTATACATTTTATTGGTGGCATTTTACGCTGTCTACTAATTTATAAATTAGTAGACACGTTGGGTAGTGCTTTCGTAAATAGTATTACAAAGCTCTCCTATGGATAACATAAAAAGAATTCAACTACTCACCACATCTGAGATTGCTGATCTTTATGATCGACCAGATTTCAACGAAGACGAACGCAAGCTATTTTTTGCTTTAACGGATGCCGAAAAATCCGTATTACACAACTATAAAAATGTACGCACACGTGTTTATTTTATTTTGCAGCTTGGCTATTTCAAGGCAAAACAGCAATTTTTCGACTTTGATTTTGCAGATGCTCGTGACGACTCAGCATTTATTTTGAGAACGTATTTTCGTAAAAATGATGTGCAATGGGAAGAACGTATATCTCGTGATTCACTTCGTGAACAAAGAAAAGACATTTTGAAACTCTTTAATTATCACGACTGGTCTATAGAGATAGCACATAACGCAAAAAATAAACTATGTGAGCTGCTGCGTTACTATCCCAAGGCACACAGTGCGCTAAGACAATTTCTTCTTTTTCTTGACAGAGAAAATATCATTGTGCCATCGTATCGCATACTTCAAGATCTATTTACCTCTGCTGTTTCATTGGAAGAAGCTCGCTTGCAGCCTATTTTGCTTGCTATACCCTTAGGCTGGCGAGAGCAATTATCTACTTTGATTAAACATGAGGACGGGTTGAATCAACTGAATCTATTACGCGCTGATCAAAAGGATTTTCAGTTTACAGCTGTTAGATTTGAAGTAGAAAAAGCACAAAAGATAGAAGGCTTGTATCGCTTCGCTGAACAATTTTTGCCATCGCTTAAACTTTCAAAAAATGCTGTTCGTTATTATGCCGATTTGGTGGAGCAATATGCTGCCTTTCGTTTACAGCGCTTAGGCAAAGCTCAACAATGGCTCTATGCTTTGTGTTTTGTCTTTCATCGTTATCAACAGATGATGGATAATTTAATCACTACTTTTTTGCACCACACCCGTGCCATGATGGATGGTGCTAAAGCCTTTTCTGATATTGAGCAATTAAAACATGGTAGTAAAGTTGTAGCAGACTTCCCGAAATTGGCTAAATTTCTACAATGGTTTCCTGAGCGAGATAGTTCGCTAACCCATGACGCGCTCAATGAAGTAGCCTATCAGATCTTACCAAGACCTCAATTCCCAGTTCTTGCTGATATCTTAGCAG
>JBIKXM010000292.1:0-2655 GCA_044355755.1 Burkholderiaceae bacterium
TTCCAGCCATCCTATTCGCTTGTGGCCAGCTTCGAGGCTGACAACGGAACAAAAGTCCGCCTGCTGCCTTCGCTCCTGTTTGCGTGCGGAAATTGGCTGGGTACCCGATCAAAGCTGCATTTCTTATGGTCACTTGCTTCGGTGATCGCATTTGCCATTCTTTGTGCAGCTCCATTCACCATTTACCGCTCGCGATCCTTTGAAGTGGAATTCTGCCAGCTGCACCTTGAAAGTGCACTCCGTGCAGCCGATCGCAATGAGAGCGAATTCACTTATCGATCACTGATTGCTCTGCAACCACACGACTGCCACGTCAAATTCACCTTTGCCGAATGGCTTTGGAAACACAACCAGCAGCCACGAGCCGTTGAAATGATGCGCAGTCTCGCTCCGACGACAGCAGCCGGCTACGGCCCCGCACATCTCTGGCTCGTTGAAACGTCATCAACAGCAGCAATTCCGAATTTGATTTCCGAAGCTGACCGGATTCATCATCTGCTCCAGGCCATCACAGACGTTTCCACATCCGCTGAACTCAGTACCCGCGCCCGCACACTGCTTGCGCGTTGCCTGCTTGAATCCGCCGAACCGCAACTTGCCATGTGGCATTTGGAGGTTGCCGCGCAACAAGACCCCCGCCTGCTGCTTGAACTGGGATCCATTCAAAAACTGAAGGGCAAATCACTGCAGGGCGACTCGCGGCTGAAAGCCTACCGCGAAACACTCCTGACAAACCTGAAAAATCAGCCCCATCACGCCGAATCCGCCATCTACGCCGCCCGCGCTTCGCTGCTGCTTGAAGAACCACGTGAAGCCGCAGCGATTCTCCGCAACGCCCTTCCACATACGAATACTCCTGAACTCCGCCATCTGCTCGCGGATATCTGCACTTTTCTTGCACGCAGAATCTGGGACTCAAGGACCGTTGACATCAACGCCATGCTCTCACTGCTTCAGGAAGCCAGTTCTCTCAAAACCGCCAATCCCGCCACCTTCCTGCTGCTCGTCGAACTTGAACTGCTTGGTGTTGATACTGGTGTCGCTCGATTACAGGACCTGCAGGTATTGGCTGAATTTGCATCATCTTTCAATCCCAGTGTCAATTCCAACCTCAATCCCAATTCCGCTGACAGCAACAAACTTGAAGCCGCACTTCTCGCTGCAATACTGCTTGGGCATTCCCCAGCTGCTGATCGCGCCGCAGCCATCGCCTGTGCTCAATGTCCACGACTCGCCACACGCGCTGTCTCACTCTATCAAAAACTCGGACAGCCACAGAAATCGATTGCACTTGCCAACGAGGCAATCCGGGCTTTCGAGGCCAGCGGCCCGGACCAGGTCGCTGATATCGTGAAACTTCTGAAAGCGTCCAAACAGTTTCAGGCACTCAGAGAGATCTGCGACGAACAGGGCACCCCCGGTTCGTGGTCGAAGGATCTGGCTCATACCTATCATCAGGCTCTGATTGACGAGTTCGACAGCCGCCTGCAGGCACCGCCGACCGGTACGGTCGAATACCGTGAATGGTTGCCAATTGTGCCTGCGACCGAGAACGGCGACGAACTGCTCGCTCTGCTCGAAAAAGCCGCCGGGCACCCGACAACTCGACTGCTTGCTGTTGATCGCCTTGCCCGCCTGATGCTCACTCAAAGTCCGTTAAAAGAATCCGCCGCCGCCATGCTCCGCGCCACCCGTGTTGATGCGTCCGACGTAGCACAAATGCTCGAAATGGCCGGATACGTTGCGCTGCAAACGTCGCATTTCGCCGAAGCCGCAGCGTGGCTGGAACAGGCGGTTGTCGTCTGCAGAAATCCTCATCCCGCGCTCCTGAATAATCTCGCCATAGCCATGCTGCGGCATGACCCGCTGAATCTTGCCCCTCGAGCACTGTTGTTCGCCGACCAGGCCCTCAGGCTCGAACCCAATCGTGTTGAACTCCTCTGCACCCGTGCCGAAATTCGACTCTCACTTCGCCGCTGGGCAGATGCCCAGCGAGATCTCAGACTCGTGCTCGATCAGAAACCCAACCACCCCGAAGCACTCCGTCTGCTCAGGCAGGTTGCCAATATCTCTGTCCCCTGACGATCACTGCAGAACACTCATCCACACTCAGGCGAACACCAATGAAGCGGTAACAGTTGTCCGGAGTGAAGACGCGGTGGACGGAAGCAACACAGTTGTTGGCAGTTGTTGGCAGTTGTTGGCAGTGTTGTCCCATGAGCCGCCACGCAACGCACGAAGTGACTCAGGATCGCCAGGGTCTGCATCGTGGGCGAACGCTTCCTCACACCATTCCTACACATTTCCATGTACATCCCAGAAACCCCATGCGTTGCATGGATACCGCGCATCGCCAACCGGCGTCGTACGCGCGAGGTAAGCCTCGTTTTTCATGGGCTTGTCGTGGCTATCAGTACCATATGGGTCGTTACCATCTCAGTTCGCCTGTTCCGCGTTGCAGCCATCGCCAAAGTGATACGCCGTCCGCGTCACTGCACGACAGGCCAATTCCCACTCATGCTCTTTCGGCAGCCGATATTGCGGCCCCAGCCACTTTGCGAATACCCACGCGTCGAACCAGTTGACGCAGATGACAGGAAAGTTATCGTCCGACTGCCCCGTGGCGAAGTCTGAGCTGTGTTCCTGGAATTCACC
>JBIKXM010000268.1:0-2655 GCA_044355755.1 Burkholderiaceae bacterium
GGCGACTAATTTTATGGATAGAACTTACGCAAAATTATTTCAGAGAGGCATAGAGTACAAGCCCGACGGGTAACAAGCTATGACCCGATTCAGCGTAGAGATAATCTTGCGTAAATTCTATTAGATATTTCCCAAACTGTAATTAGTGGCATGTGTTTACCGGCAGCCTTAGCCTAGAAAGCAGAGGGTATATAGAAGTCCCTAAAGCGCGTCTGCGGATTGAGTCCCCACATCACTCTGCATCACATAGCCGGTAAAAACGCAGCGGGTATTTTTAACTGCTACTGGACTCCAGAGCAGCATGCCAAAGAAACTTTTCAAAAAGATCTATTGTAGAGAGCATTTTATTTTTTTGGCTTTGGTCTAGACCAGTTATCTAGCGAGGTTTGTTTGGTACGCGACAGAGTAAGCTTGTCGGCCGGTGCGTTTTTAGTGAGTGTGGTTCCCGCTCCAATCGTAGCCCCTTTACCAACTGTGATGGGTGCCACTAACTGTGTATCTGAACCGATGAAAGCATGATCCTCAATAATGGTGCGGTGTTTGTTGACGCCATCATAGTTACAAGTGATGGTGCCGGCCCCAATATTGACCTCACGTCCTACGGTGGCATCTCCGATATAAGCTAAATGATTGGCTTTGGTGCCACTATCAAGATAACTGTTTTTTACCTCAACAAAATTCCCAATATGGGTTTTTTCGGCAAGTTCGGTGCCGGGTCTTAATCTGGCATAGGGGCCAACACGGGCGTTAGCACCAACTTTAACGCCATCTAGATGCGAATAAGCCAATATCTGAGTACCAGCGGCAATGTGGCTATTGCGGATTGTGCAGTAAGGGCCGATATAGACATCGTCTTCTAAAGAAACATTACCCTCAAAAATACACCCGATGTCAATCACGACATCTTGCCCGCAGTCGAGTGCGCCTCGTATATCAATTCTGAGCGGATCTATTAAAGTAGTCCCTTCATTTAATAGTCTACGTGCGTGAAATGATTGTAGTAAGCGTTCTAATTCAGCTAACTGAATTTTGCTATTTACGCCTAAAATTTCCCATGGGCGCTCTGGTTCACTGCTTATAACTCGCATATTCTCAGCCACGGCACAGCTTACTAAATCGGTCAGATAATATTCCCTTTGCGCGTTTTTATTCGATAACTTGGACAACCAAATTTTTAATTGCGCCGTCGGGCAGACCACAATACCTGTGTTGACTTCGGTAATTTCGCGCTCGTTTAGATTGGCATCTTTTTGTTCCACTACCCGTACAACTTTGCCTTGTTGGCGCACAATCCGCCCATATCCATCAGGATTATCAAGTTTGGCTGTCAAAATACCAAAACGACTATCGCCCGCGGCGTTAACCAACGTGCGCAGCGTTTGCGTTTGTGTGAGAGGAACGTCGCCGTACAAAATAAGGGTCGGGTGCGCGTCATCAAGCTCAGGCACGGCTTGTAAAACTGCATGTCCGGTACCTAGTTGCGTACTTTGTAATACATAATGAATGTCCGGATCTGGAAATGCGGCACGTATCATATCAGCGCCATGGCCGACTACGACAATTAATTTACTCGGGCACAAGACCCGAGCAGTATCCAGAACATAAGCCAGCAGCGGTTTACCTGCCAATTGATGTAACACCTTAGGCTTATCAGAACGCATACGCGTTCCTCTACCGGCAGCAAGAATAACGATATTCACAAGTAGTTATCAAAAAAATTAGATAATGATGGCCATTTACAAAAAAATTTTGTAAATGGCACGCCAATGGTGCGTCACTAAAACTACCTTTGGGACTGACGCGAAACTGCTTTGACGGCGCTAATCGATCTTGTCTTGCCAGCCTGCACCAGGCATTTGCCTAGGTGGCAACACAGTACAAGCCGGATGATCTGGTCCGCTGAACAGTTTCAATGCCATGATGTTACCAGAGCCGTGTACTGTTGGCATCGGCAGGTTTTGCGGCAGCAATTTTGCGTAAACTTTACCGATAGTTTTATATTATTGGCAGAGCCCGTTGCATAACCTACTACGCGGCCCAAATACTAGGTTGTGCGGTACTTGGGCTTCGCCCTATGACTCGACTTGTAAGTCGAATCGCTTAGGTTGGCGTACAGCAGTGCTGTATGAAGGCCTGTCATGGCCCACGTGCCATGTCTACGGGTTGCGCATGATGATTGTGCAGAGGTCTCTGGCAATCCATTCTAACATCGACAGATTGTAAGGTGCCCTATAGTCAATGGTTAGGAAAACAAGCTTAATATTATCTATTCTTTATGGCTAACTTGGATGGCCTGCGCAGCTATGCTGACTTGACCCGCGCTTGCAGGTGCGCATGGAATAGCTGGCTGGTCAAACGCAATATCACCCATTTTGTCTGGCACGCCTTGTGCGCGAATTTGATCAAACGGATAGAGATTGTGATCGAGTAAATGTGACGGGATAACATTGCCGATAGCTGTAAATAAGCTTTCGACGCGGCCTGGGAATTTTTTTTCCCATTCACGTAGCAGGGCTTTCATTTCCGTTCGTTTGAGATTTGGCTGCGTGCCACATAGGTTACACGGAATAATCGGAAACTGTTTTACTTCAGCGTAGCGGATTAAATCAGCTTCTTTGACGTAGGCCAATGGTCGAATAACAATATGCTGACCAT
>JBIKXM010000269.1:0-2641 GCA_044355755.1 Burkholderiaceae bacterium
ACAGACAATAATTTTTCCTTGATCACGTGGCACACCTTTGACCTGATAGCCCCATTTGCGTGCGGCTTTAATCGCGGTTTCAACTGCTTCTGCGCCGGTATTCATTGGGAGCGCCTTGTCCATTTTTGTCATGCTGCATAGGCGTTGCATAAATGGGCCCAAGCGATCATGACTGAATGCGCGTGATACAACGGCGAGCTGTGCCGCTTGTTCCGTTAATGCGGCAACCAAACGTGGGTGACTATGACCAAAGCTGACTGCTGAATAGGCCGACATCATATCCAAGTAGCGCCGGTCTTGCTGATCATAAACCCAAACACCTTGACCACGTACCAGCATAACCGGCGGAGGCGCGTAGTTATTGGCACAAAATTGTTTTTCCAAATCAAGAGGGCTATAGTTCATTTTGAGTTCACCTTACAGAAATTGTTACGAAAAAACAGATTACTGATAACGCTACGATAGAAACGAATGGTGGCCGATACTTTCCTTCTTTTTGTATGGTGAGACAAAATTGTGGGTTAACAATTCAATCACGGAAATTATTAAAGTCTAGTGGGGCCTCGGCCACGTCTTTGCGCAACAATGCCATCACCGACTGCAAGTCATCGCGCTTATTACCGGACACACGGACGGCATCTCCTTGAATACTGGCTTGGACTTTGCTTTTACTGTCTTTAATAATCTTGACAATTTTTTTGGCTAAATCACCTGCGACGCCTTTAGTAATGGTGACGCTTTGCTTGAGTTTATCACCGGAAATTTTCTCAACTTTGCCATAATCCAATAAACGTGTATCAACATTACGCTTAGACAGTTTGTTGAGCAAGATTTCTTTCACTTGCCCTAATTTAAAGTCATCATCAGCAAACAACGTTAATTCGCTGTCTTTGAGTTCCAGTCGTGCATCTGAACCTTTGAAATCAAAGCGAGTGGAAATTTCTTTATTCGCTTGTTCAATGGCATTTTTAACTTCAACCATATTCGCTTCTACGACTACATCAAAAGAAGGCATTTTGTATTTCCTAAAAAACTATAATAAGCGCTATTTTAATTCACACTTCTGCCAGTCTCATTTGCTAGCGATTGGCGGCTTTCTCCCAATGGTATATCGATGATTGTGCGTGAGAATTATCCTTTGGCGAAACTAAATAGTCTGGGATTTGCTGTTAGCACAAAATATTTTGTGCGTATTGAAACTGAATCGCAGTTATCTTTGCTGCTTGCCGATCCGCGGTGGCGAGCGGTACCCCAGTATATTTTGGGAGGGGGAAGCAATATTGTGTTCACCCAAGATTTTCCTGGTTTGATCATTCAAATCGCGATTTTGGGAAAGCGGGCCATACAGACCCGTGCTGAGAGCGTGCTTATCGAAGTGGGTGCGGGAGAAAATTGGCACGAACTAGTGACTTGGTGTTTAGCCCAGCATTATCCTGGACTCGAAAATCTGGCCTTGATTCCAGGAACAGTTGGTGCTGCACCAATTCAAAACATTGGCGCTTATGGCGTAGAGCTGGCGCAATATTGTCATACCGTGCGTGCTTATGATACTTGGCAACAAAAATTTATAGAGTTGACCGCGCAAGCGTGTCAATTTGCTTATCGTCATAGCCTATTTAAGCAAGTACCGGGGCGCTATATCATTACACAGGTGCGCTTATCATTGCCCTGCCAATGGCGAGCACAGCTTACTTATACTGAACTGGCACAGGCGATGGCACCGTTTCCAAACCCTCAGCCAGAAGATATCTTCTCAGCAATTCTAGCGATTCGTACCCGCAAACTACCAGACCCCAAAAAAATAGGCAATGTCGGTAGTTTTTTTAAAAACCCAACCATCTCGATGGAACAGGCGAATCAATTCAGAGCACGTCTCTCTAATATACCGTGCTATCTACAAGCAGATGGGCGTTATAAATTATCCGCCGGCTGGCTGATCGAGCAATGTGGTTTCAAAGGAGTACGTCGCGGTCCGGTTGGCGTATATGAGCGCCAAGCACTTGTATTAGTGCACTTTGGTCAGGGTAATGGACAAATATTGTTGTCCTTAGCGCAAGAAATTCAGGATGCAGTCAAAGCACGCTTTGGGCTTGATTTGGAACCAGAGCCAGCCATTATTTGAAACCGTATTCAGCCGTTTTTTTGTCACAGTAGTTTGATGATGGCGTGCCATCTGGCCCTGTGCTGTCAAGAAACGGTAGTGCGACAAGATAACGTATAAAAAGCGCTACTGTGTTTGTTGTTTTTAAAAATTATGATGATCTGACTCACAATATCAGTGAGCCATTTTCTGAATACATCTGCTATCAAGTTGACAAACCAAACCCAGTGAGTATCGATCTAATAGTCATTAAAAATTGAATTTAAAAATAATAATCGATGTAAAAAATAGCCGTCTTGCTGCTAGTATGCCCACCTTTTCGAGCATGTGCATCTATTTATTCATCGAACATGAACCTGTTATTTCAAGGCAATCCTTGGCGGCCGATATATATAGCCACGATTATATTTTTAGTAATCGGCTATAGCCTATTTTTTCTTGCTTATTTTTTGCCTACGCCTGAGTGGGGCAAGGCATTGATGGTTTATTTTTCGCCAATCGTCAAAAGTTTAAGAAGTCGTCTTGAAATAAATTCATCGT
>JBIKXM010000270.1:0-2636 GCA_044355755.1 Burkholderiaceae bacterium
GACAAAGATCAATCATATTGCCAGACAATTCGGAGTCAACACTATTTCCAATAAAACTCGTGATTTCGGAATGCTCACCTCGGCCTAACATGCCGAGTTCCATAACACCGGCGATTTCTTGACCAAAGCGTACACAGCGCGTGCAGTGAATACAGCGCGTCATCTCTTCCATTGAAATCAACGGCCCAGCTGATTTATGAAATACAACACGTTTCTCTTCTTGGTAACGCGAACTACTTTTACCGTAACCAACTGCCAAATCCTGGAGTTGACATTCGCCACCTTGATCACAGATCGGGCAATCAAGCGGATGATTAATCAGTAAAAACTCCATCACCGCTTGCTGTGCTTGTATCGCTTTCTCTGAATGAGTTTGTACTTTCATCCCAGCGGTAACAGGTGTTGCACAAGCTGGCAACGCTTTAGGTGCTTTTTCTACCTCAACTAAGCACATGCGACAGTTCGCAGCGATAGAAAGTTTACGGTGATAGCAAAAATGTGGGATAAAGGTACCGGCTGCACGCGCAGCATCCATCACCAAGCTGCCTTCAGCAACCTGAACTTTTTTTCCATCGATTTCAATTTCAACCATATTTGCTTGATCTCATTAATAAGCCGCGACTAAGCACTTTTGATGCGCGATGTGGTACTCAAATTCATCCCAATAGTGCTTAAGCATACCGCGCACAGGCATGGCAGCAGCATCGCCCAGCGCACAAATGGTACGCCCTTGGATATTGTCAGCGATATTGTTAAGTAAATCGAGATCCTCTTGACGCCCCTGGCCATGCTCAATACGATGCACGATGCGCCACAACCAGCCGGTTCCTTCACGACAAGGTGTACATTGACCACAAGACTCTTCGTAATAAAAATAGGAAAGACGAAGTAAGGATTTAACCATGCAACGTGTTTCATTCATCACGATTACCGCACCCGATCCCAACATAGAGCCTGCTTTAGCTATGCTGTCATAATCCATATCCGTCGTCATCATGATGTCACCTGGAATCACAGGCATTGATGAACCTCCAGGAATGACCGCCTTAATCTTTTTTCCTTCGCGCATACCGCCAGCTAACGCCAACAAATCAGCAAAAGGCGTGCCTAAAGGCACTTCATAATTTCCTGGGCACGCTACATCCCCTGAGACTGAGAAAATTTTGGTGCCGCCATTATTGGGTTTCCCGAGCTTAAGATAAGCCTCACCGCCCATCGCCAAAATAAAAGGGACAGCAGCAAAGGTCTCGGTATTATTAATCGTCGTCGGTTTACCATATAAACCATAGCTAGCAGGAAAAGGCGGTTTAAAGCGGGGCTGGCCTTTTTTACCCTCAATCGATTCTAGTAAGGCTGTTTCTTCGCCACAAATATAAGCGCCATAACCATGGTGGGCGTATAACTGAAACGAAAAATCTGAACCCAGAATACGCTCACCCAGCAATCCCGCAGCACGCGCTTCTTCAAGCGCCTCTTCAAAGCGCTCATATTCAGCCCAAATTTCGCCATGGATGTAGTTATACCCGGTGGTAATTCCCATGGCGTAAGCACCGATTGCCATCCCCTCGATCAAAGCATGTGGGTTATAGCGCAAAATATCGCGATCTTTGAATGTTCCCGGCTCACCTTCATCTGAGTTACATACTAAATATTTTTGCCCAGGAAATTGCCGTGGCATAAAACTCCATTTCAAGCCAGTGGGAAAACCAGCTCCACCACGACCACGCAAACCGGATGCTTTAATTTCAGCAATAACGGCTTCTGGCGCAATTTTATTTTGCACAATCCGCTTCAATTGCGCATAGCCACCACGGGCAATATAGTCCTGTAAACGCCAATTATCTCCAGTCAAATTAGCGAGAATGAGCGGCTGAATATGCCGTTGATGCAAACAACTCATGAATATGCTTCCTGTGATGCTGGGTCATTTTCGGGACGATGGCGATACGCTGACAAATCCGGCTCGGCCGCAGTATTAGTCGAAAGCACATTAATAAGTTCATCTACTTTTTGTTGGTTCATCCAGCTACACATATGGACATTATTAACCAACATAACCGACGCATCCCCGCATGCCCCCATACATTCACCCTCTTTCAAGGTAAAAGTCCCACATGGCGTAGTCTGGTTGTACTCTACGCCCAATTTTTGTTTTAGATAATCACCTAAATGTTCAGCACCGGACAATACACATGGCAGATTGGTGCAAATTGTCAGTTTATATTTTCCGACGGGCCCAGTGTTGTACATATTATAAAAAGTAGCAACTTCTTGCACCGCAATAGCGGGCATATCTAAATAGTCCGCAATAAAGTGCAAGACCTCTGGCGAGAGCCATGCGACTTCTTGTTGCGCAATAGCAAGCGCTGCCATAACAGCAGATTGTTTTTGATCAGACGGATATTTCGCAACAGCCTGGTCAATTTTTTTGAGTGCTTGAGTGGAAAGCATACGCATAACCTATCTATCTATTTCACCGAAGACAATATCTTGTGTACCAATGATGGTTACGGCATCAGCAATCATGTGACCTCTAGCCATTTCATCAAGTGCAGCTAAATGGGCAAATCCGGGCGCACGAATCTTTAATCGATAGGGCTTATTGGCACCATCGGATATCGCATAGATACCAAACT
>JBIKXM010000271.1:0-2623 GCA_044355755.1 Burkholderiaceae bacterium
GGATAGCATTTATTGATAAAGCTCACTACCTTGTTGACGAAACTCAATCGCTTTATCTTCCATGCCTTGTAGCGCTGCTTGTGGAGTCACTTCTGTTTTAGCTGCGTCAAGGGCAGCCGCATAATCACGCACTTCCTGTGTAATTTTCATAGAACAGAATTTTGGCCCACACATGGAACAGAAATGCGCGATTTTGGCACCCTCCGCAGGTAAAGTGGCATCGTGATAGGCACGTGCTTTCTCGGGATCAAGCCCGAGGTTAAACTGATCTTCCCAGCGAAATTCAAAACGCGCCTTGGATAAAGCATTATCACGCAGTTGAGCACCCGGCAACCCTTTGGCTAAATCTGCTGCATGCGCGGCAATTTTGTAGGTAATTATGCCTTCGCGCACATCTTGTTTATCAGGCAAGCCGAGATGTTCCTTAGGTGTGACGTAACATAACATGGCCGTGCCATACCAGCCGATTTGAGCTGCACCGATACCACTGGTGATATGGTCATAGCCGGGCGCAATATCGGTGACCAACGGCCCCAAAGTATAGAAAGGCGCTGCTAGGCAGTGCTGCAATTCTTTTTCCATGTTTTCCTGAATGCGTTGCATCGGCACATGTCCAGGCCCTTCGATCATCACTTGCACATCATGCTCCCAGGCCTTCGCGGTTAACTCACCTAAGGTGTATAACTCGCCAAACTGCGCTTTATCATTTGCATCTGCGATGCACCCTGGGCGCAAACCATCTCCGAGGCTAAACGAGACGTCATAGGCCTTCATGATTTCACAAATTTCATCAAAGTGGGTATAAAGAAAGTTCTCTTTATGATGCGCTAGACACCACTTGGCCATGATAGAGCCACCCCGCGAAACTATCCCGGTGACGCGCTCGGCGGTTAACGGCACATAACGTAACAATACGCCCGCATGAATCGTGAAATAATCAACGCCTTGTTCGGCTTGTTCAATCAAGGTGTCACGAAAGATTTCCCAAGTTAAATCTTCGGCTATGCCACCGGTCTTATCCAGCGCTTGGTAGATAGGTACGGTACCGATCGGGACTGGGGAATTGCGAATAATCCATTCACGTGTTTCATGGATATGTTTGCCGGTGGATAAATCCATAATCGTATCGGCACCCCAGCGGATAGCCCAGATCATTTTCTCCACTTCCTCAGTCAAAGAGGAAGTGACAGCAGAGTTACCTAAATTACCATTGATTTTGACGCGAAAATTACGGCCGATAATCATCGGCTCGAGTTCTGGGTGATTTATGTTTGCCGGAATAATTGCCCGGCCAGCGGCTATTTCCTGGCGTACAAATTCGGGCGTGATCTCATTGGGCAAATGTGCACCATAGGCTTGCCCAGGATGCTGACGCAATAATTGCTGATAACGTGGGTCGGCACGCAGCGCGGCTAACCCAAGTGATTCACGTAGCGCCACAAACTCCATCTCTGGGGTAATCAGGCCACGACGCGCATAGTGCATCTGGCTGACATTTTGCCCCGCGCGCGCGCGCCGTGGCAGACTGATATGCTCAAAGCGTAATGCCGCAGTAGCCGGGTCATGGGCTCGCTCTTGACCAAAATGCGAAGAAGGTTGTGCGAGCTGCTCGCTATCATTACGCTCAACAATCCAAGTCTCACGTAATTTATGTAGTCCTTTTTTTAAGTCAATCGCAATCTCTGGGTCGCTGTAGGCGCCAGAAGTATCATAGACAGGGATAGGTGGATTTGGTAATTCAACCTTGCCAGCGCGCGTCGTATGTTGCGCAATCAATCTCTGAGGCACACGTATATCAGGACGTGAGCCTTGCAAATATGTTTTTTGTGAAGCAGGATAAGCGAATTTTTGATCGATTTCTTTGGTTATTTCGCCAAAATCAGTAGACTGCGATAACGAACGTAAAGTTTTTGACATGGCTAACTCCTAAAAAGATTAATTAGGATGAAAGCAAGACCAGTATCCTGATGCTTATGCACAGATCGCCAATATCAATCTACTCTGAAACTGCCCACGCCAGTATTACCTAGATCGGGTCTTGCAGTACCGCAGTACTTCTCGTTTTGCTTTCACATGTTTGGTAGCGTAAGTAATTCGCGGCTCGCCAGCGCGACATGCCGGGCGGGTGTAACTACTGCTTTATCCCATATCCATTATTAGACTGTTGATGGAGAGACACGGCCAAAAATGCTCAAAACGAATAAGGGACTCTCTCAGCACACTCGATCACCAATATGAGTGGCACCCCTGTTTCATCCAGAATGGGCAAGTGTAACGCAAATTTTCATTTATGTATTCTGGACGCTATTTTTTATCAAGTACGACTTACTCCTTGCCACATTTATTCGCATCATAGTCAAAAATTAGCAGCAGTCAGCTTTGTCGACATACAAGATGCTAAGGTTTGGCCTGATGAACCCAGGCAACAATACCGCTGACAAAACCACTTAGAGACAAACTACATGATGATGAGATTTTCCTTACTAAAGCGATTACTGGTGCTGCCTTCAATCGATTGATTTGCTAAGATTGGATATTTTGAAATTATGGCAATTATAGAAGTTGCGTGTCGGTATTGTGGTCAAACAGAACAAGTGAGTCGCTATGGGAAAGGCCATGCTGG
>JBIKXM010000019.1:0-8838 GCA_044355755.1 Burkholderiaceae bacterium
AGGATTAATTTGGCTAGGTGTAACCTGACCCGTATTCGCTTGTGGATTCTGATACGAGCGAATCTTATTCTGCTGGACTAAGCGTGCTAATTGCTGGGTAGACTGTTGCGACAATTTAAATTTATTTGCATATACCTCAGCCAGACCCGGCTGATGGTCTGCGCTTACTTTAAGCGAAGTTTGTGCATCAACCGTAAAATTGGGACGCACAATCCGGATAGTTTGTTCGCGGACAAAATTATCATAGTATTCAGAAATAAACTGCGGCATAAATGCACGCATCTTTGCTGCTGGCACATGGAATTCGCCCACATTCGGATCAAAAAAGAGAAATGAGCCATCTGATACACGGTATAGTGCGGTTGCGTGCCGCCCGTGTTTGCCATCTCGATTCGGTTGACCAAAAACAATCGAATACTGTGCGCCCTCACCCGGTTCGATAGCATCAATCAGTCGCTCAAAATTATAATCATCATAATAAAGACGTCCGGCTTTTTTTTCAGCAACCATATCTAAACCGGCAAACTTTAAAACATTGGCTTGTGCTTTTGTTTGTTCTTGGCTATTTTTGACATGCAAAAAATCCCCGTGAAAGAAATCATCTGAGTAAATTTTTTGCCGGATAGCTGCTTCACGGGCGCCGGCTGTTAGTAAATCCATCCGCTTTGCTGACTGCTCAGGCGTTGTTTTTCTATGTTCGATATCGCTCAACCACATCGCTGAGAATGCTGCGCAAGAACCATATTCACTGCCTTTTGAAGCCAGTAAGCGTTTTTGGTTAAGTTCTTTTTGTAACTCCAGGGTAAGCACTTTGAGTGACTCCCCATTTTTGCGTTGCCATTGTCCAACATCTTTAAAATCACGCAAATGGTAATGCTTATCAGAAAACTTTTCCAAGTCTTCCGTGCCCATAGGCAGATCTTTACGATATTGGTTAATGTGATCTTGCGCATCCCCCTGACTGAATGAAGCAGTATGAAATTTATCTACTTTCTCGTAAGCGTAGCCCCTCGCTCCGCCATAGGCTGACTCCACATTGATCGCCGTATTATTCTGCAACTTTGCGTTATGTACGTGTGTAATTGACTCTCTGAATATATCTTGATGTCGCGTATTTTGGGCGACTGTTTTACCCAAAAACACTTTTAAGGTTGAACGACCCGCTTGCACAAGGCTAGACAAAAAAGATTTAGCCAACTCTTTGGCCACATCATTTTTCGGATTGATGGTAGTGGACTGTGTCGCTGTGATCGGTACAGTGTTGAGCAAACGCATTGTAAGCTCCCTAACTTGTCTATACATCTGGCAGTGTATAAACTTTGTTTGACCTTCACTTGCAAAAAATGCTCAACTTAGCGTTTGTCCCGATTAGCCAGTATTAACCCTAGTTACATCGTTTAGCAACCTGCCACTGCTCGTGGCAGCATACCTATCGCCGGTTTGAAAGGTCGATACAAATCATCAATCAACACTCGCATAAAAAAAGTCCGGGATAATCCTTATGAGCAGCAAACACCTATGCAATCGAAAAATACACGGCCCGAGA
Organism: Burkholderiaceae bacterium; assembly: GCA_044355755.1. GTDB lineage: Bacteria > Pseudomonadota > Gammaproteobacteria > Burkholderiales > Burkholderiaceae > JADYYQ01. The sequence goes on from JBIKXM010000019.1 coordinate 1,547, forward strand.
TACTAGCTAGGCGGTCTTAAAGGTTACCTAACCATCTAATCAGCATACGCTTTAATCGGCCTTCATCAAATTTTGCGCCAGACATAAATCTATCCATGCCTTTGCTTTTTCTTGCGGACTACGCAGTAAATAAGCCGGATGATAAGTGACAATGGTAGGTATATTTTCATAAGAATATACTTGCCCCCTTAGCTTACTAATAGAAACATCGGTTCTCAGTAAGGTTTGTGCGGCAAAGCGTCCCATTAATAAAATACATTTAGGCTTAACCAATGCTATCTGCCGTTGTAAATAGGGCGTGCAGTCAGCAATTTCCTGCGGATTAGGATTACGGTTGCCTGGTGGGCGACATTTCAGAATATTCGCGATATAAACATTCTGTATCCTATTTAAGCCAATTGCGGACAACATATTATCGAGTAGCTTCCCAGCTTGACCGACAAACGGTTGACCTTGGCGATCTTCATGCTCACCAGGGGCCTCTCCAATCACCATCCATTCGGCAGTGCGTGGCCCCGTACCAAACACCGTTTGTGTGCGCGTATGGCATAACTGACAACGCTGACAAGAAAAGACGGTATGCTCAAGTGTCTCCCAATCCATGACCGAAATTGTTTTACTTGATGTGTCTAACGAAGCTTGCTCAGTCGGAATCTCAACCAGTCGCTCAAGCGAAGTATTGGCAGTCTCATCTTTAGCTGGGGTTTCGACTATTGTTAGCCTATCCTTCGGCAACCACTCAGGCTCAATCCCCATTTCCTGAAGAAATAATTTTCGTTTTAATAAAGTATCGCGTTCCATCCGAGCGTCAGGTGATAATAAAAGCTGTCATTCTAAATTGACAAAGGAGAATAGTGATCGACAACGGCCTGTCCGGCACGATGAGTATCGCTCAATCCGGTGTACCGGCATCCTATTCCCCTCAATTGTTGCCGTCTATGTACGATCTGCAAAGACAGCTCAAATAGCAAGGCTGTATAGGGATGGCATTTAAGCACCCTAACTGTAAACCGTGCAAGCCCGTTTTCTTGGATAGCAAATTCTAGTATTTAAGCCAGTAGCGCACATAGGCTAGGCAGCTTACTAAGAAACGCTACGGTTTGGATAGCTTGCTACACAATAGCGCAGCAATATTTTTCTTATGCGGCTGAACTTTAGGGTCACTTTGTTTTGCCGTATTGCCTAAAGGACTAAAGGTGCCATCTGAAGTGGGTACAGAGGGTTGATCGTTGCGTTTCGGTGCCGGTTGATAGGGTTGAGTGAAAAAAGGATCAATTTCTGTTGCTGCGTTCAAAGATTGATATGCAACAGATTTCTTAGCAAGCCCTGGCAGCGTAGCCGGTGACAGCCGACAATTAATCAATTTTTCAATATCCTTCAAGGTTTTCTGATCATGCTCCGTATATAAAGAAATAGCATCCCCTGTGGCTCCGGCCCGGCCAGTGCGCCCGATACGATGTACGTAATCTTCTGCGTTATACGGTAGATCATAATTAATTACGCAAGGCATGGCAGGAATATCTAAACCGCGTGCAGCGACATCAGTCGCCACTAAAACTGCGACTTCACCATTTTTAAAGGCCTCTAGAATTTGCATACGCTCATTTTGATTACGATCACCATGCAATGCTTCCGCTTTTAAGCCATCGCGAACTAACGCACGTGCCAGATGAGTACAACCGATCTTGCTATTACAGAAAATAATACATTGCTGCACATCGCGTTCACGCAGAATACTCAGCACAGCTGCACGCTTATTTTCTTCTGTAACGCGATAAATAATTTGACTTACATTTTCTGACGTTGCATTTTGCGCAGCGACTTCAATGACTGTAGGCTGGCGCAAATAACTATTGGCTAGTTTCCTAATCGGTGCTGAAAAAGTAGCTGAGAACAGTAATGTTTGCCGGGTTTTGGGTAGTAAATCAATAATGCGCTGGAGATCAGGTAAAAAACCCATATCTAACATACGGTCAGCTTCGTCAAGCACCAATAATTGGACTTGCGCCAAACTCAGCGTTTTCTGTTGAATATGGTCGAGCAGTCGTCCTGGCGTAGCAATCAAAATCTCCACACCGGCACGCAATTGCATCGTTTGCGCGACAATATCCACCCCACCAAATACGACCGCTATACGCAGATCAGTATAACAAGCATACTTATTTGCATTCTCGGCAACCTGATCAGCTAATTCTCGTGTTGGCACCAAAATCAGAGCACGTACAGGATGACGCGCCGGAGATGTGCTTTGGTTAGCAAAAGCCAAAAGCTGCTGAATAATCGGTAGAACAAAAGCCGCTGTTTTGCCAGTACCCGTCTGCGCAGCACCCATCACATCCTGTCCCTGCAGAATAACTGGCATGGCATTCACCTGAATCGGTGTTGGTTGGGTATAGCCCTGAGCGCTAACCGCACGCAATATTTCGGGGGCCAGGCCAAAATTTGTAAAATCTTGAGCAGTCAAAACGGTATCAGTAGAAGGAAGATTTGTATTCATTCTGCAGGATTATAAGGCTATTACCCAAGCTCCTTTAAAATGCAGCGCCATATTTGCATGTTGTAGTGAATCCAAATTTTGTTTTTATCCTCTTATTTGTTGAAAATTATTTTTTTATGAGTGCTACACATATTCCTGTTTACCCAACGATTACCCAAAAATTGGCTGAAGAACTCGCGATTCGACCGGAGCAGATTGACGCAACGATTGCGCTACTGGATGGCGGGGCCACCGTACCCTTTATTGCGCGTTATCGCAAAGAAGTCACCGGTCATCTGGATGATACCCAACTACGACAATTAGAAGAGCGTTTAATTTATCTACGAGAATTAGAAGAACGGCGTATGGTAATTTTAAGCTCCATTGAACAGCAAGGGAAACTGACTGATAGCTTACGTCACGCAATTTTGTCAGCGGATACCAAACAAGCTTTGGAAGATCAATATTTGCCTTATAAACCTAAACGACGGACTCGTGCACAAATTGCTCGTGAAGCCGGTCTAGCGCCATTGGCCGAATCCTTACTGGCTGACCCAAATTTAAGCCCAGAAGAAGAGGCCCTGCAATATATCAATGACAAGCCCCCAACCGAAGGAGGTATCCCAACGGTCAAAGCAGCACTTGAAGGCGCACGCGATATCCTAAGCGAAACATTTGCGGAGACACCCGCGTTGCTAAGTGAGCTACGCGACTATCTAGAGCAGCACGGTATGATTCGCAGCACTGTGATTGAAGGCAAAGAAGCGGAAGAGCAAGAGAAATTTCGTGATTATTATGATTACAGTGAATCACTCTCTGCCATTCCATCACACCGAGCCTTGGCGATACTACGTGGACGCAACTTAGGCATTTTGCAACTCAAATTGAGTTTAGGTGAAGAACTGGATGCACTGGTTCCACATCCCTGTGAAAGTATGATTGCCGCACATGTCAAAGTAACTCAACAAGGTAGAGCTGCCGATAAATGGTTAGCCGAAGTCTGTCGCTGGTGCTGGCGGGTCAAACTGCATACACAGTTCGAGACCGAGTTTTTAACCGCCTTACGTGAACGTGCAGATGTTGAAGCAATTCGCGTATTTGCCAATAATCTACAAGCGTTATTATTAACTTCGCCAGCCGGCCCTAAAACAGTAATGGGAATTGACCCTGGCATACGAACCGGTTGTAAGGTGGCGGTAGTCGATGCGACTGGAAAATTATTAGAAACCGAAACGATTTATCCGCACGAGCCCAAACGTCAATGGACACAATCCTTACATAGCCTAGCCAACTTATGCGCACGTCATCAAGTTGACCTGATTGCGATTGGTAATGGCACCGCGAGTCGGGAAACGGATAAACTGGTTAAAGAATTAATCGAGCAATACGCAAAACAGGTTAAAAAAATCATTGTGAATGAGGCCGGCGCATCGATTTACTCTGCGTCTGCATTGGCAGCACAAGAATTCCCAGAGTTAGATGTCTCGCTACGTGGTGCGGTGTCGATTGCCCGACGCTTACAAGACCCCTTGGCTGAACTGGTCAAAATTGAGCCTAAATCAATCGGTGTCGGTCAATATCAACATGATGTGAATCAGCGCGCCTTAGCCCGCAGTCTCGACGCTGTGGTCGAGGATTGCGTCAATGCCGTTGGCGTAGATTTAAACACTGCATCGGTGTCATTACTATCGCGCGTTTCTGGCTTAAACGACACCTTAGCTAAACAGATAGTTGCTTATCGTGATACACATGGCTCGTTCAGCAATCGCATGCAGTTAAAAAAAGTACCGCGATTGGGTGACAAGACATTTGAACAAGCGGCTGGTTTCTTACGCATTAATAATGGAGACAACCCTTTAGATTGTTCGGCTGTTCATCCAGAAGCCTATCTCTTAGTCGAACATATTTTGCAGAAAATTAATAAGCCCGTACAAGAAATCATGGGTAATCGTGACATCCTGAAAGCATTAGTACCCGATAATTTTGTTAATGAGCAATTTGGCTTACCCACCGTCGTCGATGTATTAGCCGAGCTAGAAAAGCCTGGGCGCGATCCCCGCCCTGAATTTAAAACAGCTGAATTTGGGGCTGGTATCGAAGAAATCAAAGATTTAAAACCCGATATGATTTTAGAAGGGGTCGTGACCAATGTCGCCGCCTTCGGTGCGTTTGTGGATATTGGAGTACACCAAGATGGCTTAGTGCATGTTTCTGCTTTAACCGACAAATTCGTCAAAGACCCACACCAAATAATTAAAGTCGGCCAGGTGATCAAGGTGAAAGTATTGGAAGTAGATCTGGCACGCAAGCGCATTTCCTTAAGCATGCGTTTAAACGATAGTAAAAGCAGTGCCCCTCCTGCTTTTACACGCGAACGTACGCGCAACAGGCCTGCAAACCAAAACAGAGCACATCTATCACAGCGTGAATCAACCACAAAAAATTATGCATTGGCGGATGCCTTAGCAAAACTCAAGCTACGGTAAATTTCTCGTCTTCTTTACATTTCAGCTGGCATCGTCGCCAGCTGATTTCGACTCATGGAGACCATTGCAGGTCACACGGCTGAATTAACCATTACAGACATCACAAGCAATACCATTTCCGGCCAAATTCAGCGCGTTAAGAGTGCACCACGCATGCTGTTTACTTTTATATATTCTTTTTTCAAAAGGAGTTTTTATGCTGAGATACATATTATTGACGCTGATGCTGTTGTTATCGACTGCTGTACAGGCCATCGATTTTGAAGAGCGCCAAGCAGTAGCTAGGGTATTTCAGAAAGCTAAAATTAACGGCACGTTTGTACTTTACGATGTGACGCAACAGCGTTTACTGGGCTATAACCGTGCACGTGCACAAACCCGTTTTTTGCCTGCATCGACGTTCAAAATTCCAAATAGTCTGATTGGTTTAGAAACCGGTGTGGTGAGTAGTGTTGATGAAGTTTTTTGGCATTACGATGGTGGCCCTACCTTCTTAGATTCTTGGAAAAAAGACATGAATTTACGTGAGGCTATCAAAGTTTCAAATGTACTTGCGTATCAAACGTTAGCGCGACGTATTGGGTTAGAGAACATGCAAGCCAATGTTAACAAACTAGACTATGGCAATCGCGACATTGGCAAAAAAGTAGATGATTTTTGGTTAGTAGGGCCAATTAAAATCAGCGCGGTTGAGCAAACCACTTTTTTAGCGCGGTTAGCGCAACAGCAACTGCCTTTCTCAAAAAACAATCAGCTCAATGTGCGCGATATTTTGCAACAAGAATCAGGTCAAAACTGGACTTTGTATGCTAAAACTGGCTGGACCGGGAATGCACCAAACTCGATAGGATGGTATGTAGGTTGGGTTGAGCAAAATGGAAAAATCTACAGCTTTGCACTGAATATCGACGTGCCAGAATCTTCTATGCTAAATAAACGTATCGAACTTGCGAAAGCTTCTCTAAAGGCATTAGGTTTGCTTTAGCCATGCTACGAGCCTGCGAAACAGTCTGCGCTTGCACGCGCAGACGCGCCCTGCAAGGGTAACGCCACTGGGGCGGTTTTACGTAAGTCCCATCGTAGAACAAAGCCCTCGTAAGCGAAGCTATTGAGCTATGAGGCAAATTTAACATTTTAAAAAATAATTACGGTTAGAATCCCTGGCTGATTGCAAACTCAAGGGAGACTTAACAATGCCATCTCAACGCCATTATATTTTTTCTGTCTTGTTCCTGTTGTTAGCCTCACTCGCGCAGGCACAGATGATACCGTCAGCGAAAGGCACCAGCATGACTATTGCTGCGGTAGGTGAAGTCACTCAGACGAATAACCAGGCTGTGATGTCTTTTTTAGCTGAAGTAGAAGATCAAAATGAGGCTGTTGCTGCGTCTAAAGTTAATCAAAAAATGAAAGAAGCAACGGCTTTGATTAAACAGCTGGACCCAAATGCTAAATTAGAGACTGCTGGATACTATACTTATCCAATCTATCCCAATCTCGAATCTCATCCGCATACTAAACACCAAACATTACGCCCCATACGTTGGCGCATTACCCAATCACTACAGATAACAACTACCTCTTTAGCCACTTTATCCAAGACAGTGGCAGCCGCACAAGGCATTGTTAGCTTGACAGGCATACATTTTGGCTTAAGCGAGCAGGCGCGCAAGCAATCAGATCAGGAAAAATTAGCCATGGCTTATCGTCATCTGACCCAACGTATCGCAGCCATCGCCCAAGCCATCAATGTCGATCAAAATCGCGCCACCATAGACACTATCGACTTTGCTACAAATGATGATGATAGTGGGCACATGCCACGCATGATGCGCATGAGTGCACCGATTGCCGCTGATACGATGCAAAAAAATAACTCCGTCATCGAGCCCAGCTTTGAACCAGGCGAAACAACCGTCAAAATACGTATTATTGCTACCGTTGTTTTTAAATAATCGAAATTAGACTGACGGGCAAAGACCGTTATATGAGGTATATGAGGTCCCTGCACAACTACAAAACCAGTTGCGCTGGGACCTCGATAACAAGCTTTTCCGAGTAAGCTAAAGCTGTTATCTAGCAGCAGGCACTAGGAAAGATTACTAATCGGATAGCGCCAATCACGCCCGAAAGCACACGCGGTAACCCGCGGACCAATAGCGCATTGACGACGTTTATGCTCACTGATTTTGATCAAAGAGATAACTCGTTCGACAATGTCTGGGGGATATCCCTTATCAATCAATTGACTGATCGATTGCTTTTCCTCGATATACGCGAACAAAATTTCATCCAAGACCGAATAAGAGGGCAGACTGTCTTGATCAGTC
>JBIKXM010000272.1:0-2601 GCA_044355755.1 Burkholderiaceae bacterium
CATTTGATGGTCGTGGGAATTACAATATCGGCGTTAAAGAGCAGATTATATTTCCTGAAATTGACTACGATAAAATTGATGCTGTACGTGGTATGAACATAAGCGTTACGACGACAGCTAAAACTGATTCAGAAGCGAAGGCCTTGCTGGCTGCTTTTAAAGTACCATTTCGTAACTGAGAGAGGAATCCGTGGCTAAGTTATCTCTAATAGAGCGTGAAAAAAAACGTGCTCTTCTAGTAAAAAAATTCGCGAAACGCAGGCTAGAGTTTAAAAATATCATCAACGATCTTAGTAAAACAGAGGAAGAGCGTTATCAGGCACGTTTAATGTTGCAAAAACTGCCGAGAAACTCCAATCCTACTCGCCAGCGTAATCGTTGTCATCTGACGGGTCGTTCACGTGGAACCTTTAGAAAATTCGGTTTGGCTCGAGCAAAAATTCGTGAAATAGGATTTAAAGGTGAAATTCCAGGCTTGATCAAAGCAAGCTGGTAATTTTTTAGTTAATACAAAGGGATGCAATAAATATGAGTGTGAGTGATCCTATTGCCGATATGCTGGTACGAATTCGGAATGCTCAGGCAGTGCACAAAGAGGTTGTTTCAATTCCGCTTTCAAAAGTAAAACTAGCTATAGCCAAAATTTTGAAAAGCGAAGGTTATATTAAAGATTTTCATCAGAGTGGTGAAAAATCTAATGCACTTTTAACCATTGATTTGAAATATTATGCTGATGCGCCGGTAATATCTGAGCTTAAACGAGTTTCAAAGCCAGGGTTAAGAGTGTATAAAAAACGCTATGGTTTACCTAAAGTCTTGAGTGGTTTAGGTATCTCAATTGTTTCTACGTCAAAAGGCTTGATGACCGATCGTGAAGCACGCGATCATGGCCTTGGCGGAGAAATTATTTGTTATGTTGCTTAATTAAGAGGAGAGGGGCAATGTCGCGGATTGGTAAAGCGCCCATTCCTTTGTTGAAAGGCGCTAAAGTAGATATCTCGGGTAAGACGATAGTTGTAAACGGGCCGTTAGGAAGCCTTTCTTACCAGTTTCCAGAAGTCGTGAATATCACTGCAGCAGATGATGTACTGTCGGTTGCGCCGGTCGATGACTCTAGAGAGGCTAAAGCCTTGTATGGAACAGTACGTGCGCTGGTAGCAAACATGGTTTTCGGCGTAGTCACAGGATTTGAGAGAAAACTGCTTTTAGTTGGTGTGGGCTATCGTGCTCAAGTTAAAGACAATCACCTAAAATTGCAATTAGGTTTCTCGCATGATGTAGAATACGCGCTTCCTGACGGTGTGACAGCACAGGTGCCGACTCAAACGGAAATTGTGATAAAAGGGATAGACAAGCAGAAAGTAGGGCAAGTTGCCGCAAAAATTCGTGCTTATCGTCCGCCTGAACCTTACAAAGGCAAGGGCATTAGGTATAGTGATGAAACAGTTCTCTTAAAAGAGACTAAGAAGAAATAGATAGCAATGGATAAAAAAGAACGTCGTCTGCGCCGTTCGCGCAGAACTAGATTGAAAATATCTAGCCTTGATTTTTGCCGCTTAAGTGTTCATAGAACCAATTCACACATATACGCGCAGATTTATTCTGTTTGTGGCACGAAAGTATTAGCGAGTGCTTCAACGGTCGAGGCTGAAATTCGTAAAGCCTTAGATGGGTCAAATGGAGCAAATGTGAAAGCTGCCGGTATAGTCGGACAGTATATTGCTTCACGAGCGAAGTCTGCTGGTGTAGAACAGGTTGCTTTTGATCGGAGTGGATTTAGTTACCATGGCCGAATTAAAGCGCTGGCAGAGAGTGCCCGCCAAGCTGGTCTTAATTTCTAAAGGTTACAAATATGGCAAAGATGCAAGCAAAGGTACAGGCAAGCGATCGCGACGATGGCTTGCGTGAAAAAATGATATCCGTCAATCGTGTTACTAAGGTCGTTAAAGGTGGGCGGATATTAGGTTTTGCCGCCTTGACTGTTGTTGGTGATGGTGATGGTCGTATTGGGATGGGTAAAGGTAAATCAAAAGAAGTCCCTTTAGCCGTTCAGAAGGCCATGGAAGATGCACGCAAGAAAATGTTCAAAGTTCCTTTGCGTAAGGGGACGCTTCAGCATACAGTTGTCGGGAAACATGGTGCTTCTACCGTGCTGATGTCTCCTGCTAAAAACGGTACTGGAGTCATTGGTGTCACCGATATCGTTGCAAAATCCCTTGGTTCAACTAACCCCTATAACCTTGTTCGAGCAACCTTAAACGGATTGCAAAAAATGACTACACCAGCAGAGATAGCCGCAAAGCGTGGTAAATCAATCGACGAGATTTTGGTTTAATAGATTTATATAAAAACATCTGGTGGTTTTTAAATGGATAATGCAAAAGTTAAAGTAAAACTAGTGCGGAGCTTAATTGGGACAAAAGGTTCCCACCGCGCTACAGTTCGAGGCCTTGGGTTAAAGCGTATCAATTCTGTTTCAGTCTTGTCCGATACCCTTGCTGTTAGGGGCATGATAAGAAAAGTAAATTATCTTGTAGAAGTACTTAAATAAATCGCAGAGCATACTAAATGAGATTAAATACAATTTCTCCTGCTGAAGGA
>JBIKXM010000273.1:0-2599 GCA_044355755.1 Burkholderiaceae bacterium
TATCCTCTACTTTGCTATACTCCAGTTAAGCGCTGTTGTGATTGCTCAGGAAAGTAAAAAACGGCTAATTGTTTTGGGCTAATAAAAGCGTCTGCAAAAGAAAATTTGATTTTCATCCCCGACTAAATCCCGATTAATTATTCTATGTATTTGATTTTTAATTATTTTTTATGCAGACCGGAGGCACCACCCATCAAAAAATACTGTCATCGTGACGCTCAGCTGCGCAAATCAAAGCCCTGAGGTTGATATACCCAACCGTCATGCTTCAAACGGCATGAGATGGTTTTCATAAACTCTATTCCTCCAGCCCGTATACTTTGAGCCTGAATTTTAAAAATGCACTCAAATATTCAGGTATTACAAATGAGCTTGTCTACTCACCCAGCCACACCCTTCCCAAGTAAATACTTAAATTTTTTAATAAAGTTTACGGAAAAACTCCGTAGCTACCCGATTTATTCCGACACAGATAAATTGTTTAACCGAAACCATTGTGCATAAACGACATGAGCCCGCAACAGGCAAGGTGCATGGCACACCGCGACCAAAACGTATCGAGCCAAATAGATAGCCGCGGGAGTAAGTACTACGCAACCCAGTATTGAGCTCCGGCATCACTGCACGAGACGCAGTTAACCTACACCGAAACTGACGTTTTGGGCTGCGCGGTAGCTTATGCAACGGTCTCCGGATGGGATCCCCGCAGTAGATTGGCAACCCCGGTAACCGGCACAACACCTCGGAAATGACTAGGGAATTAGCCTGCCTTAGCTAGAAATTACTTGACAAAAATAGTCGGATTAACTATTCTTCGATTACCATTCAGGTAATAGTTTTTTTAGTTTTAGTGGATAGCGCATGAGGTTAACGACCAAAGGCCGTTTCGCAGTCACCGCAATGTTAGACTTGGCCCTCCATCAACATAAAGGGCCTGTTGCATTAACGCATATTAGCCAACGGCAGAATATTTCTCTCTCTTATCTTGAGCAGCTATTTGGCAAGCTCCGCCGCGGTCAGCTTGTTTCCAGTCTGCGGGGCCCAGGTGGTGGCTATACGCTAGCTCGCTTTACTGAGCAAATTACGGTAGCAGACATTATTACCGCCGTGAATGAATCGCTCGACACCACACAATGTGGTGGTAAAGGCGGATGCCAAAAACATAATGGGCATGAAGTATGCATGACACATGAGCTATGGACTAGCCTCAATCATAAAATGATTGATTTTCTGCAATCGGTTTCGTTAAAGGATTTAGTTGATCGTCAACAGGAACGTCTCTTAACGCCTCAGTCGGTTAGTGGTGTCACCGCAGCCATCAACGCTACCATGAAAAAAACTGCGAATCTATCAACCAACATAACCGAAACTTTAACCCACGCCAAGCAGAGCGGCTTGCCCTGTTAAGTATTTTTGATATCAATCAGATGTCGAGTTTAGCGATTAGTTAGAAAAATATGAGTGAATTACATCTTCCCATCTATATGGATTATTCAGCAACGACACCGGTTGATCCGCGTGTAGTCGACAAGATGCTGCCTTTTTTATATGAGCAGTTTGGCAACCCTGCGTCGCGTAGTCACGCTTATGGGTGGGCGGCAGAATCAGCCGTGGAAAATGCACGTGAACAAGTTGCGGCATTAGTACAGGCTGATCCACGTGAAATTATTTGGACTTCTGGCGCAACTGAAGCGATTAACTTAGCCCTAAAAGGTGCTGCACATTTTTATAGCGGCAAAGGCAAACATATTATTACAGTGAAAACTGAACATAAGGCGACCCTTGATGCTTGTCGTGAGCTAGAACGACAAGGTTTTGAGGTTACTTATTTGGACACGCTCGAAAATGGCCTTTTAGACATCAATCACTTTATTTCAGCCTTGCGTCCAGATACCATCTTGGCTTCAGTCATGTTTGTCAATAACGAGATTGGCGTCATCCAAGATATTGAAAATTTGGGCCAAATTTGTCGTGAACGCGGCATTATTTTTCATGTTGATGCCGCTCAGGCAACCGGCAAGGTCGTGATCGATTTGAGTCAGCTAAAAGTCGATCTGATGAGCTTTTCAGCACATAAAACTTATGGCCCCAAAGGAGTCGGCGCACTCTACGTACGACGTAAACCACGCATACGTATCGAAGCCCAAATACATGGTGGCGGCCACGAGCGAGGTATGCGCTCAGGCACCTTACCAACCCATCAAATTGTCGGCATGGGTGAAGCTTTCCGAATTGCCCAAGCAGAAATGGCGACTGAAAACGAACGCATTCGTATGCTGCGTGATCGCTTATGGCAAGGCTTATCGGAAATTGAAGAGGTCTATCTAAATGGTGATGCGCTTCAGCGTGTCCCACATAACCTGAACGTCAGTTTTAATTACGTAGAAGGCGAGTCGATGATTATGGCGCTGAAAAACATCGCTGTATCAAGTGGCTCTGCATGCACCTCAGCCTCTCTTGAGCCTTCTTACGTTTTACGTGCCCTAGGCCGTAGTGATGAATTAGCGCATAGCTCGATTCGTTTTACCGTAGGACGATACACCACTGAGCAAGAGATTAACTACACGATTGATCTGGTCAAAAGCAAAATTGCCAAACT
>JBIKXM010000274.1:0-2597 GCA_044355755.1 Burkholderiaceae bacterium
CCAGCAGTCCGCCCAGGCTGGGGGTCGAGGAAGGTACGCCTAAGCCTAAAAAATCAAGGCTGGTCAGCGCCAAAATAGCCGCGCTGATGCGAAACGGCAGAAAGGTGATAATCGGCGTTAAGCTGTTTGGCAAAATATGGCGCCACATAATTTGCCAGTTGGATAAGCCGAGCGCGCGTGCAGCGCGGACATATTCTAAATTACGGTTGCGATAGAATTCAGCACGTACATAATCAGATAAACCGATCCAGCCAAACAGTGACAGCAAGATGATCAGTAAGCCGACGCTAGGTTTAAATAACGCCGAAAAAATAATCAGTAAATAAAGTTCAGGGATAGCTCCCCAAATTTCAATCAGTCGTTGTGCAAATAAATCAACTCGCCCACCAAAAAACCCCATCAGCGCACCAGAAATGGTTCCTAGGATTGCGCTGATCAGTGTTAAGGTCAATCCAAATAAAATCGATAGGCGGAATCCATAAACGAGTTGCGCCAGTATGTCGCGTCCACGGTCATCGGTGCCAAGCCAGTTCTCTTTTGATGGTGGTGCTGGGTCAGATAACTGGCCAAAGTAATTAATCGTGTTATACGAATACGAATTTGCCGGCCATATTGCCCAGTTTCCAGGCTGATTCAGGCGCTCTTGGATAAATGGGTCGAGGTAATCAGCGGGGGTTGGAAAATCTCCGCCAAAGGTCGCCTCGGGATAGTCTTTAATGAGAGGGAAATACCAATTTCCTTGATAGCGTAGCAAGAGCGGCTTGTCATTGGACCATAGTTCGGCGCCTAAGCTGCAAGCGAATAATGCGGTAAAAATAATCAGGCTCCAGTAACCCATGCGATTTTGTTTGAAGCGTTGCCAGTTGCGTTGCCAGGGGGAGTGGATTTGCTTATTTTCTGTAGAGCAGTTAGAGTTGACTGCGGGCTGCATGTTGAGCATGATGTTCCTGTAAGTCAGCGCGTTAAATAGTGATAGGCGTTACGCAAAACGGTCCTGGGTGTGTTGTGCTTCCTTGTCAGGACAATTTTGTCTAAGTCCCGTGTTACAACAAACCATTAATATATACGGATTCAAGCGACGAGAAAAATATGGAATATCTCACACTACTCAATCAAGCGTTATTTTTGAAAATGAATGCATTGCCGGGTACAGCGCCTTGGATATTAGCTATTGCGATTTTTATTGCGAAACACCTGATCGTTTTTATTCCTATCCTACTCATCGCACTCTGGTTGTGGGGTGATAGGCATAAAAAAGAGGTTGCCTTACAAGCTTTTGTAGTTACTTTGCTTGGTTTATTGATATCACAGATGATTGGTTGGATATGGCCCAGTCCGCGTCCTTTTATGCTCGGTTTGGGCCATGCTTGGTTAGCGCATGCGCCTAATTATTCGTTTCCGAGTGATCATGCAACTATTTTTGCTTGTGTTGCCTGCACATTGTTCTTTCAGCAAGAACGCAAACTAGCTTGGCTGATTTGCTTGATGGGAATCGGTGTCGCTTGGTCTAGGGTATATCTTGGTATTCATTTTCCATTAGATATCCTGGGTGGGATCCTCCTAGGCTTCTGTGCGAATAAGTTAGTTACCAAAGTTTGGGTTAGACAGGGAGAAAATCTTACTTCTTATTTGATTCAGATATATCGTTTAATTTTTGCGCCATTGATTAAATGGGGTGTGATTAAACGTTAGTTTGTTGTGGAAAAGTTTATGAATGAAATGAGAATGGGGTCAGCAATTTTTCCCGCATGTCCTGCTAAACTTGGGCTCTATGCGATTGTGCCGAATGCCGAATGGGTTAAGCGTGTGCTCGAATATGGTGTTGATACGGTACAACTACGTATCAAATCTGAGGATACGAATCATCTAGCACAAGAGGTGGCAAGCGCAGTACAGGCTGTGCAACAAATTAAGCCCGAGCTACCATTGTTCATTAACGACCATTGGCAACTGGCGATAGACTATGGTGCGTATGGGGTACACCTGGGCCAGGAAGATTTAGATAATGTTGATCTGGAAAAATTGCGCATGGCTGGATTGCGTTTAGGCATCAGTACGCATAATGTGGCTGAAATGCATCGGGCACATCAGTTACGTCCTAGCTATATTGCGATGGGCGCAGTGTATCCAACTACAGCGAAAAAAATGCCAACAGCGCCATTGGGGCTGGAACGTCTCAAAGAATATGCGTATTTGATGTCCGATTATCCATTGGTTGCGATTGGTGGTATCCATATTAACAATGCCAGTGAAGTACTGAAATGCGGTGTCGGCTCAATTGCGGTGATGGGTGCGATTATTGATGCATTAGACCCGGCACAGGCAGTAGTTGATTTGAAGGCAGTTGTCATGGGAGCTGATGCGGTTGATTGATTGACGATAACTGTCAGTTGAAGCTCTTTTAATCACGCTGTATCTCGCTCTCTAAAAACGCTTTATGTAACGCCTCTTCTTGATGATAGAAAGCGCCAGTCTTATGTATCGGCATGTATACTTTAAATAATTTTAGGTTGCCTTGATATATTTGTTCGTTTAATTTGTTTAAGGTTGTTTCAGCGTCTCGGCCTAATCGAGAGGTATAAATACAGGCTTTTAAT
>JBIKXM010000020.1:0-8764 GCA_044355755.1 Burkholderiaceae bacterium
CATGCCAGAATCCTTTGCGGTGAATCTATAGGGGTAAACATGAAAATCGGGTTAGGAACAATTGGGCGTTATATTTCGGCAGCCCAAAAAACGGTTTTGATTGATCTGATCAAGTTGGTGGGCAAATTTAAGGCGTTTTTCACAAAATTTTTTCGGGCGCGCAACAGCGTTCATCCTTCATTTACGTCAGCGGGTTTAAAGCCTGTTCCGGCGCATAATCTGTTAAAGGGCTCGCTTGCTAACGTTAATCGTCAAGCAACAGCTTACCAAACGATTGCTACGCAAACAGAGGCTGGTAGCTACGCTACCGTAGCAGCACAAACAACATCGGCTACTTATCTAACAAATGAGACGCAGACCGCTGCGACAGATAATCTGCAATCGCAAGAGCTAGGGGAAGCTGTTCAATGGGATGAGTGGGATGCTAGCTATGATGGGACTTTGGCGCTAGCCGATGAGGAGCTTGTCGAAAGTCAATTTGTTTTGGAAAAGTTAGATAATCTATCTCGACAAATCGACAGCGATATTGAAAAGGCGGCACAAGAAGGACTGCCAAAATAGTAAACGGATCGGCCGATAAGCCGATCTGCTTTGGTGAGACTAGCGTACTACGCGATGCTGTATTTAGGCTACGTAGTAAGTTATGCAACGATCTCGACTTACGGGTCTGCTGTAATTTGTCTAGAGTGACGCCATTTGGCAAAGCTTGATGATTATGCCTATACATCCGCCTATTCCCAATAACATAGGTAACCCAAATTCAATACATAACCAACGAGCATTTTGGCTCAGTGCATGCCGGTTAAATGCTTCGTCAAAACGTTTTAATGAAACAGGAATGCGTTCACTAGAGAAAATCTGCGATGCGTTTTCAATGCTCATTTTAAGGTCCTCTGATGCTTGTTTAGCACCATCAGCAGCTTGTTGTGCATTGCGAAGGTTCTGGCTATTTTGATCGTCATACTGCTGACATAATTTCTGAAGTTTATCGATAGCTTGGTTATATGCTGTTTGCTGTTGCAGCACTGCTAATCTCATTCTTGCGCATGCGCCTTGTCTTTAGCTCGCTCGCGACAGCTGTGCAACGGCCTCATATAGGGAACCACTTTTACGGTTAAAAGTAAAAAAATATTAAAATCAGCGATGAAGAAGTCTGGCAGCGCAGGGCTGGTAAAACGCTCTCATAAACAGAAAGCTAGTCATGAGAAAAATAATTCCTGTACTTTTAGCCATCCTATGCATTAATGGATTTGCAGACACCCCATCTACCGACACGCAAATCAAGCAACAAATCATTGATGAATCAATTGCTACTTATCATGGTAATTGTCCCTGTCCTTACCATACGGCAAAAAATGGCAGTCGATGTGGGCAAAGAAGTGCTTATGCGCGTAAAGGTCGAGCCGAATTAATCTGCTATCCGCGTGACGTAACTGAAGAGATGCTTAAAGCCTACAAGCAAAGCATGGTTGTACCGAATTAGCTATGCCTAGTCATGAGACTTGTTGGTGCAACAGTCGCAATCTTCGAGTAGAAAAAATGTGCCGATGCACTTTGTCTTTAGACTGCACGCGACAGTTATGCAAACGTTTTCTACTGCTAAGTTAACAAGGTATAGCGATTATCAAGCGCCCAGTGCGGTAGTGAGTGATAGCGCAACGTATCCGGCGTTGCGCTTGATGCCGTGCCTGGGATGCGCGCAGTTTGCAATTAATTGACTGGCTCTAACTTGGCGACAGCTAAGGCGAGCCATTTTAGCCCATGGCGCTTAAAGCGAATTTGCACACGTGCATCATCACTATTGCCCTCTAGGGCAATGATGGTGCCTTCACCAAATTTATTGTGGAAAATGGTTTGTCCTATACGGTAGGGGTAGCTGTTGCTGCTTTTAGCTGTCGTCGTGCTACGTTTGCTGGTTGGTGTCGCTAGGGTTGGCGTTACCCAGTGTATGCAATGTTCCGGCAACTCTTCTAAGAAACGCGAGCGTAAATGGTAGTGCATTTGTCCATGCAGCATGCGTGTCTGACTGAAGGATAAATATAGTCGAGTGCGTGCTCGGGTAATGGCTACATACATTAAGCGTCGCTCTTCTTCGACGCCTTTCGGGTCAAATAGGCTGTTTTCATGTGGAAATAACCCCTCCTCCAGGCCGGTGATAAATACCGCGTGAAATTCTAAGCCCTTGGCGGCATGTACGGTCATCATTTGTACAGCCTGTTGGTCTGGCTCAAGTTGATGATCGCCAGCTTCCAGGGAAGCATGATTTAAGAAGGCGATCAGGGTATTGAGCAGTAATTCGCTGGGAGACAGTGCCGTCTGATTCGCCAAAGCCGGCTCATCAAGATTAGCGGATAAGGTGGGACGATAAGCTTCTTCGCTAATGAAAGTACGTGCGGCGTTACTGAGTTCGGCTAGGTTTTCGAGCCGATCCTGGCCTTCACGTTCATTTTGGTAGTAAGTTTGTAAACCACTTTGCTGAAGCACGACTTGAATCAACTCTGGCAAGTCAAGTGTTGCCAGATGTTGGCGCATATTTGCCAATAAACTGACAAATTGGGCTAAGGTGGCAGCACTTTTTCCGGTCGGTAAATAGGAAATAGCGTTGATCAAAGCGCAATCGTGTTGTTTGGCTAAAGCTTGTAAGGTTTCAATTGATTTGGCGCCAATGCCACGTGTTGGAAAATTGACTACACGTAAAAAAGCGGTGTCATCTTCCGGGTTAGCTAAGAGACGCAAATAAGCTAAAGCATGTTTGATTTCAGCACGCTCGAAAAAGCGTAAGCCGCCATATACTCGATAAGGGATACCTGCTGAAAATAGTGCGTGTTCCAACACACGTGATTGGGCATTGCTGCGGTACAAAATCGCAATATGATTAAGCGGATAATCTTGTGCGCTTAAAGTACGTATTTCATCCGTTAGCCAGGCTGCCTCTTGCCCGTCGCTCATCGCTTCATAAGCATAGATGGGGTCACCATGCGGTGCTTGGGTGCGCAACTGCTTGCCGAGACGGTTGTGGTTATGCGTAATCAGATGATTGGCGCAGTCTAGAATATTGCCGTAGGAGCGATAATTTTGTTCAAGCTTAATAGTTGTGGGTTGAAATTGTTGTGAAAACAACTGCATGTTTTCTACTTCTGCACCACGGAACGCATAGATGCTTTGATCATCGTCACCTACTGCCAAGACGCTGGCGGTATGCGGTTGGCCATGTGCCGCTAATAACTTAAGCCAAGCATACTGTAAACGATTAGTATCTTGAAACTCATCGATCAAAATATGCCGAAAGCGCATTTGATAGTGCTGCAAAATCGCGGGATACTGTTTGAGCAACTCATAACACCGTAAAAGCAGCTCGGCAAAATCGACGACGCCTTCCCGCTGACACTGTGCCTGATAGGCTATGTACAACTCAACTTGGGTGCGTTGATGCGGGTCACGTGCCTCTACATCTGCCGGGCGCAGCCCTTGTTCTTTGGCGCTATTAATAAAACTCTGAACTTGTCTCGGCGGGTATTTTTGATCATCAATTTGCAAACTACGTAATAAGCGTTTGATCGCTGCCTGCTGATCTTGAATATCCAAGATTTGAAATGTTTGAGGTAATCCGGCATGTTGATAATGGGCACGCAGCATACGGTTACATAAACCGTGGAAGGTACCCATCCAGATACCGCGTAAATTGATCGGTAAGATGGCAGATAAACGTGTCAGCATTTCGCGTGCGGCTTTATTCGTAAACGTAACCGCCAAAATATTAGCCGGCGAAGCTTGCCCTGTCTGGACTAACCAAGCGATGCGGGTTGTCAATACACGTGTTTTACCGCTGCCGGCACCCGCCAAAATTAAGGCTGACTGTGCGGGCAATGTGACGGCTTGCCGTTGTTCTGGGTTGAGGTGAGTAAGTAGGTCTGACATGATGGGGCAGCGATTATAATCGATTCTTTTTTGAGTCGGGCTTGTGCAAAATTGCCTCTAAAGCAAGTATGCCTTGTTGTGCGTATTCGCATAAGGATTATTTGCTTGGAAGTGTGGTGCGTAAGTCCTATCTGGTTGAGTTTCGGTGGTTTGTCATTCTAATTCTATTTCATTCGTTTAACGGTGTAGTTCTGGCCGCAATGCTTAATCTTCGCTAGGCTTATGTCAATCGCCACGCACACTATGTGTTCGGCGGCGCTAAGCGCCCGCTGCCTGGATGCGGAGACCGTTGCACAACGGTCTTGAATCGACTAAAGGTAAGGCACACGCAGCGCAGTAAGCGGCATGTAGATGCCGTACAGGCGCATTTAGTTCCGGTATCACTTTGCTGTGCTGCGGTTTAATAAGTGCGATGCTGCGGCAAAATCATACAGTGTTGTTGTCACTTGCCGGCTACTGTTGCACTGGAAATGGAAGACGCAATCCAATTAGTTAGTTAATTTTATTTTGTAAGTTTAAAAATATGTCTGAATTAAATAAAAGCTTTGATCCTGCTGAAATTGAGCCTAAATGGATTCAGGCTTGGGCGCAACAAGATAATAAGGCGCCAGCTTATCGTGATGATGCGCCTAATTTTGCGATACAACTGCCACCGCCGAATGTCACCGGGACTCTGCACATGGGGCATGCCTTTAATCAAACCATTATGGATAGTTTGATACGGCATGCGCGTATGCAAGGCGCGAATACGCTATGGATGCCGGGGACAGATCATGCCGGTATTGCAACGCAAATTGTCGTGGAACGCCAGTTAGATGCACAGAAGATAACGCGGCATGATTTGGGGCGCAGTAAGTTTCTCGAAAAAGTGTGGCAATGGAAGGCCGAGTCAGGCTCAACGATTACGCGACAAATGCGTCGTATGGGAGCCTCGCTCGATTGGCAACATGAATATTTCACGATGGATGAGCAGATGTCTGATGCCGTCATCGAAGTATTTGTCAAACTCTATGAGCAAGGTTTGATTTACCGTGGCAAACGTTTAGTTAACTGGGATCCAAAATTATTGACCGCGGTTTCAGACTTGGAGGTGGTCACAGAGGAAGTGGATAGCTTTCTCTGGCATATTTGTTATCCCTTCGTGGATGGGCCACAAACGATTGTTGATGAACAGGGACAGAGCCATACATTGACTGGTTTAACCGTGGCAACCACGCGCCCCGAAACTTTATTGGGCGATGCTGCAGTTTGTGTGCATCCGCAGGATCAACGTTATCGTCATTTAGTTGGCCGGCATGTAATCTTGCCTTTGTGTGAGCGGACGATACCAATCATTGCCGATGATTTTGTCGACCCAAAATTCGGTACGGGTTGCGTCAAAATCACCGGTGCGCATGATTTCAACGATTATGCGTGTGCACAACGTCATGGCTTACCGCTGATTGAAATCTTAACCCCCGATGCCTGTATGAATGACAATGCCCCGGCACGTTTTCGTGGGCTGGAGCGGGATAAAGCGCGTCAGTTAATTGTGCAGACCTTGACCGATGAAGGTTATTTAAGCAAAACTGAACCACACAAAATAATGCAACCGCGCGGTGATCGCACAGGCGCTGTGATTGAGCCGATGCTAACCGATCAGTGGTTTGTGGCGATGACAAAACCCGCGCCCGAGGATACCTTACATCCCGGGCAATCAATTGCTGAGGTGGCATTAGAAGTGGTTCGCAATGGGCAAATTCAATTTATCCCTGACAACTGGAGTAATACCTATTACCAATGGCTGGAAAATATCCAAGACTGGTGTATTTCTAGACAGTTGTGGTGGGGCCATCAAATTCCCGCATGGTATGGTGAGCAGGGTCAGATTTTTGTCGCACGTAACGAGGCGGATGCTTATGCGCAGGCGCAGGAGCGTGGTTATCAAGGTAAATTAGAGCGTGATGCAGATGTCCTCGATACTTGGTTTAGTTCCGCGCTAGTTCCTTTTTCTTCATTAGGTTGGCCCGATACGACGTCACCGTTACAGCGTTTTTTGCCGTCCACAGTGCTCGTTACAGGGTTTGACATCATCTTTTTTTGGGTTGCGCGTATGGTGATGATGACGACCCATTTCACCGGTAAAGTCCCGTTTCATCAGGTTTATGTACATGGTTTAGTCAGAGATGCCGAAGGGCAAAAAATGAGTAAGTCCAAAGGCAACACCCTGGATCCATTGGATTTGATTGATGGTATTACGCTTGATGCGCTGCTTGACAAACGTACTCGGCATTTAATGAATCCGAAACAGGCTGAATCGATTGCCAAAAAAACCCGCCAAGCTTTTCCAAACGGTATTAACGCTGTCGGCACCGATGCGTTGCGGTTTACCTTTGCGTCGATGGCTACATTAGGGCGCAATATTAATTTTGATTTGGGCCGGTGTGAAGGGTACCGTAATTTCTGCAACAAACTGTGGAATGCGACGCGTTTTGTGCTAATGCATTGTGCATCCTATCGCGTCAGTGAGCCGCTAGCAGGGGAGCATACGACAGCATTATTGCAACATCAGTCAGCGGCTGATCGTTGGATCGTTTCGTTATTACAAGCGACTATCGCTGAGGTTGAAAAAGGCTTTAGTGACTATCGTTTTGACTATATTGCGCAAGCTATTTATCGTTTTGTTTGGGATGAGTATTGCGACTGGTATGTAGAGTTGGCCAAAGTGCAATTGCAGCAGGGCACGCCTGAGCAACAAAGTGCCACGCGCTATACCTTGCTCACAGTACTTGAGATGACACTGCGTTTGGCACATCCGCTGATTCCATTTATTACAGAAGAGTTATGGCAGGCGGTGCATGCTTTATTTGTCACGCCGGCGTCAGCATCTGTGCCGCAGAGTATTACGCAGCAGTCTTATCCGAAAATCAATGCGCAGCTCATTGAGCCGCACAGTGAGCAGACCATTGCTCGGTTGAAGCGGTTGGTTGATGCGTGTCGTAATCTGCGTGGTGAAATGCAATTATCACCCGCAGAAAAAATACCCTTATACATTTTGCTGCCTGATGCACAGGAGCAGCACTTTATACAAACTGCCGCACTGTATTTACCGAGTCTTGGTAAATTAAGCGAAGTCAAGCTTTTTGCCGATGAAGTTGCTTACACACAAGCCACCCATGGTAGACCAAGCATCTTGGTAGAGGGTTTTAAATTGGCGTTAAAAGTCGAGATCGACGTTGCTGCTGAACAGGCACGTCTGGCGAAAGAGATTACGCGCATTCAGCAAGAGATGCACAAATGCGAAGCCAAATTACAGAATGCCCATTTTGTAGAGCGTGCCCCAGCAGCGATTGTTGAACAAGAGCGTGCGCGTCTGAGTGCGTTTCAGACCTCATTAGCAAAATTGACCAGTCAATATGACAGCTTGGCTCAGGCTCAAGGCTAATCTCGGTATAAGAAAAAATTAAAAAATAATTGTGTGATAAAAAATGTTGGTACTTGGGATTGAAACTTCTTGCGATGAAACCGGTGTGGCCTTATACGATAGCCAGTATGAAGGGAGTGCGGGCTTATTGGCGCATGCCGTGCATAGCCAGGTAGCCATGCATAATGAATATGGCGGTGTTGTGCCCGAGCTGGCTTCACGCGATCATATTCGGCGCTTATTGCCTTTGTGTGAGCAAGTGTTAGTGCAAGCAGGCAAAACAAAGCCGCAGATCGATGTTATCGCTTATACACAAGGCCCGGGTCTGGCGGGCGCACTTCTAACCGGGGCGGCTTTTGCACATGCCTTGGCGCTTGCTTTGCAGCGTCCCGTGATTGGTATACATCATCTTGAGGGGCATTTATTATCACCGTTATTGAGTGCCGACCCGCCTGCGTTTCCGTTTGTCGCGCTGCTGGTCTCGGGTGGGCATACCCAGTTGATGTGTGTTGAGGGGGTTGGTCAATATGCATTATTAGGCGAAACCTTGGATGATGCTGCTGGAGAGTGTTTCGATAAAGTCGCCAAATTACTCGGTTTGCCCTATCCCGGTGGTCCTGCTATTGCGCGTTTAGCCGAGCAGGGTGAAGCGGGTCACTATAAATTACCGCGTCCGATGCTCCACTCAGGCACACTGGATTTTTCATTCGCGGGCTTGAAGACAGCTGTGTTGACACAAGTGAAGCGCTTACACGAACCCGTGACATCCATACAACGCGCCAATTTGGCACGCGACTTTGTCGACGCAATAGTCGATGTCTTGGTACAAAAATCCCTGAAGGCGCTCGCGCAAACCGGCCTCAAGCGCTTGGTCGTTGCCGGCGGCGTCGGCGCGAATCGGCAGCTGCGGATGGCGTTGGATCAGCAGTCCAGAAGACAGGGCTACCGTATTTTCTATCCAGAGCCCGATTTGTGTACAGATAATGGTGCGATGATTGCGCTAGCAGGTGCGTTGCGGCTGCATAAAAATTTCGATTTGAGCCAAACAACCTATGCTTATAACATTTATCCCCGCTGGGCACTGCACAAAAATTAAATACATTTCATTTTGCGCTGTGTATGTCTGAACCAAGCAGAAAATAGGCTGATAGAAAACCGGCGCGATATTTTACAGTAATAATAAAAAAATCATTTAATAGCGGTCGCGCATACAGTTATTTTTATAATATTCAAATTTTTTATTGTTAAAAAATTTTAAATGAAACACTTAAGTTAAATTCTGGGGTTGGTTCCCTTTACACTGTTCTGTCATAACATTTAGCTAAAAGACTTACTTTTAAGTGCTAGTTACAGCTGGGAGCATTTCAAGGGAGACAAAAATGAGTTCCATGCGAATCGCCGCTTTAGAAGATGACGTAGATCAGGGGCAAATGGTTAAGCAAG
>JBIKXM010000276.1:0-2568 GCA_044355755.1 Burkholderiaceae bacterium
TAATTGACATAATGCTGCGGTGAAATTTTTTTGTTCAAAGGCATTTTCAATATCGGGTTGCAGTTTTGCTAAGGTTATGTGTAACGCGCGTTCTGCATCTTCTTGAAACAGTTGCATGTCGATCGTGTTGATTGGCGTATCAACCTTTTTCAAGATGTTGTTAATGCGTTTATTCGCGGCAGCCAGCGCAGGCGCTTCAGGCAAACCAGCAAAAGCATGGACAGCCTGTAACCGTTCAAGTAGCGTGTCTAAACGTCGAGGCGCTTGACTGAGAACGGCGTCAATTTCTTGTGCTTGATAGCCTTGTTCGCGCAGATAACCGCGCAGTCTATCCAGTAGGAAATGATGTAAGGCTTGTGCGTCGTAGCTGATTGGCGCAGTATTCAGAAAGCTATTCCGTGCCTCATCGAATAAAGTAATCAGATCGAGTGGTAAGGCTTTTTCGAGCAAGATACGCGCTATCCCTAGGGCGTGACGGCGCAAAGCGTAGGGGTCTTTATCGCCGGTTGGTTGCAAACCAATGCCCCAGATACCAACCAGCGTTTCCACTTTGTCGGCCAGGGCTACGGCGATGCTGATATCAGTCGTGGGCAGGGTGTCGCCGGCAAAGCGCGGCTGGTAATGTTCGCTACAACTTAGAGCGACATCTCTGTCTTCGCTATCATGCAGAGCATAATAACGTCCCATAGTTCCTTGTAACTCAGGAAATTCACCGACCATGTGCGTCAGTAAGTCTGCTTTGGCTAGATACGCGGCGCGTTTAACTAAGGGTACGGGGTAGGCGAGCTGTTGCGCGATATAAGCGGCAATATATGCAATGCGCTCGGTGCGTTGCAGCTGATTGCCGAGTTTATTGTGATACACCACATTGGCAAGTTGTGGTAAACGTTCCATCAAGATTTGTTTTTTATCCTGCTCAAAGAAAAATTTGGCATCCGCTAAACGAGGGCGAATAACGCGCTCATTTCCTTCGATAATAGCCTGTGGATTTTCCGTAGCAATATTGGAAACCACCAGAAAGCGCGGCTGAAGTTGCCCATGTTGGTTAGTTAACGCAAAATACTTTTGGTTTGCCTGCATGGTCAAAATCAGGCATTCTTGCGGCACATCGAGAAAAGCCGAATCAAATTGACAAGTATAGATAGCCGGCCACTCAACCAGGGCCGTTACTTCATCTAATAGCGCTGCGGGCATTAAAACTTGGTCAGATTGCGCTGCAGCCAATAAACCTTCGCGAATAATCTGCTGGCGCGTGCTAAAGCTGGCAATCACCTTGCCCTGATCTTGCAAACGCTGTGCATAGTGATCTGCATGATCGATCACAATCGGAGCTTTACTCAAGAAACGATGACCGAGAGTTGTGTTGCTCGCAGGTAAACCGAGTACCGTCACAGGAACAATATTTTCACCATGTAACGCCATCAAATTATGCGCCGGACGTATAAATTGCACATCTTGTTCATCAGCCGTGCCAGGGTGAAGCTGGTAACGCATAACCTTTGGAATAGGCAGGCGGCTAATAGTTTGCTCCAGCGTGGTTTGCAATCCCTCAGATAAAGTGGGGCCAGGCAAATCGCGGGTTAAAAATAAGCTTTCTGCTTTGCCTTCTTGCGCACGCTCCAATTTATCCAGTGGGTAATCCGGACATCCGAGTGCGGTTAATTTCTTGATCAATGGTGCGCTGGCTTGTCCCTCTGCGTCAAATGCAATTGCAACGGGCAAGACTTTTTCGCGAATACGCTGGGTAGGTGCTTGAGAACAAACCTCACTAATGCTCACGGCAAGGCGGCGTGGCGTTGCAAATGAGGTAATCAAGGCCGTTTGAGCACATAAATTTTGCTTTTTCAGGCCCTCCGCAATACCTTCTGCAAAAGCTTGTTCGAGGCGGGTGAGTGCTTTGGGGGGTAATTCTTCGGTAAGTAATTCCAATAATAAGGTTGCGTGCGTCATTTGATTTTTCAATTTATATTGGTTTCAACATAGGAAACCCAAGTTGCTCGCGTGCAGTGTAATAAGCCTGGGCAACTAGACGTGATAAGTTGCGAATTCGAGCAATATAGGTGGCACGCTCAGTCACCGAAATTGCGCCACGCGCATCCAATACATTAAATGTATGTGCCGCTTTTAGTACCATTTCATAGGCGGGCAAGGGAAGTGCCTGGAGTGCAGAGTTGGCAATCAGCGTGCCTTGTTCATCATGCAACATCAAACGGCGTGCCTCTGATTCGTAGCGTTTGAATAGCTCAAACAGAAACTCGACATTGGCTTGCTCGAAGTTATAAGTAGATTGTTCGACTTCATTTTGATGAAACACATCACGGTAATAAAGCGTCCGAGCCAATTGGCGTGTATTTGGTTCGATTTGCTTGGTCCAGGTCAGATCAAATACATTTTCTACCTTTTGCAAATACATCGCCAAACGCTCTAAGCCATAGGTGATCTCACCTAAAATGGGTTTGCACTCTAATCCGCCGACTTGTTGGAAATAGGTGAATTGCGTAATTTCCATGCCGTTTAGCCATACTTCCCAGCCTAAGCCCCAAGCGCCTAAGGTTGGATTTTCCCAAT
>JBIKXM010000275.1:0-2568 GCA_044355755.1 Burkholderiaceae bacterium
GCGCGACTCAAGCATTACCGCGCATTAGCAACACGCTTCGATAAATTGAAGCGAAATTATCAGAGTACCGTTGCTATGGCATGTGCACTCTTATGGTTAACCATGTGAAACGTCAACAGCCCCTAGCGGCCGGAAAAGCCATCAAAAAATAAGCGCCAAAGTAGGCTGTCTGCAACAACCCAGATTGCGCTTTACTCACATGGAGAATTTCCTGAAAATGCTTATTCAATACCTCAAGAAGGCCATACGAAAGCCCCCACATAAAAAATATACTCGTAACCAAAATACGTGCTTTACGATAAAAATCTGCTTGCGGGGCTACTGATGTATAACTTATTTCCATGAATCTCCTTTTTTTATCAATGTATTGATTTTTCCACCCAGCTTTTTGAGTGGTATGAATGCGCTAACTACAAAATAGTGCTGACTCCTCTGTTTTTTGATTAGCGTTCCAGTCCTCTTTGAATTTATTCAAGCACTCTGCAACATGCGATGATGTCTGCATCAGATCTTGATAAACAGGAACAGGAACCGTAATGGCCCCTACTCCAACACGCGCACAATCACAATATTGCTGAGTCGAATGAATCGCTGCTGCCATGATTTTGATTGGATATCGTTGTACGTTGATAATTTCTTGCATCTCTTTTAGGACAGACAAAGCATGCCCACTTGCCCCACGTAGATTTTCGATACGGTTAAAGTAAGGCGCGATATAGCTTGCTCCAGCTAATGCAGAAAGAATCAATTGTTTTGTTTCAAGCACGGTTGTAGCCAATGTTTTAATTCCCTGCTTTTTTAATAAGGCCATTGCTTTAAAACCATTACCAGAAGCCGGGATTTTGATAATCACACGATGGTTGCTATCCAATTTATCTAGCCGCTCTGCTTGTTTAAGCATACCTGGTAAGTCATCCGCTGTGACTTGCGCTGCCACATAGCCTGTCTGAATATCAAGCAATTTTTCTAGAACGACATCCGGAGATTTCCCAGCCTTACTGAGAATAGATGGATTCGTTGTTACACCAGTCAATATACCCATTTCCGAGGCATCACGAATCATTTGTTCATCAGTTGTATCAAGCCATAATTCCATTTTCTTCTTTATCTCCAAAGGTTAGTAAATTTTGAATGGGTAGATATTTTTTGTATCAATATCAATTGTTTTGATAGCGTGGCCAAGCTGCACAAGATTTTTAGCCTGTAGCTTTTTCTTGGCATTATTGATATGGTAGTTATACGTACTTCTAGACATACCAAGCGCCTTAGCGGCATCACTAAAATTAGCTTCTTTCATTATTTCGCTAAGAACAAGAATTTCTTGTCTTGTTAGATAGGCGTCATTAAATTGCTCGCCTAAATATAGTCTTGTAATAGATGTGTTCTGTAGAAAAGTTTCTAAATTACCCTGACTTATATGAGCATTTAAGTCGGAGTGTCTAATCAATTTTCTTTCCGAACCACATACAGGAAAATCATTTCTCTGTTCAGCAGCTTGTGCGATCAGTTTTCGCATATTCTGTTTAAAATAGGCAATAAACCGATAAAGTGGGCCCATTATTTTTATTATTTCCTCATTTGGGAAGTTGTTATCTCTACTTGTGCCAAAATGGAAAAAGTCAGAGTATTGTTTATTTATCTCGCTAATCGTCACGCCGTGGTCAATATCGTGCTCAGATGCCGCTGAATAGATAGGCTCACGGTTCAGCCAATCCCAAAACACATAGCCATTGAAAAAATTCATTGGATCTTTTTCAAAAACAGCGGCCTGATATAGACCAGAGCGCCAATAATGCTCTATCCACTTACCTGCGGTAGTCAGGCATATTCTTGAGCCATCGTTGTAATGACGATCAAAAGTAAAATAGGTTAAGCCTAGATTGGAGAGCGGTTTTGCTATTTCTCTTACTTCACCAACCGAAGTAAAAGCAATATTGGAACGAAAAAATCTTTCGTTGATCGATATCATTTGCTGCAATGTCGCCTCCAAAATATTTCAAATTCTTAACACTAACTAGGGAATATACCGATTGCAAAATATTAATTTACGCAAACATAACACTTAATCGCAATAAAAAATACTGTGTAATTGCACAGGTTTTTTATTTTTCTTGCAAAGATTGTTGGGAAATATCCCTATAGATACTAATATGAAAAATTTGAAATGTTGTCTAAAAGCAACTTTATTAAATCATAGCGTGCTACGAGACAACACATAAATTCTTTGCCAACTCAATATTGGCAAACTCTATTTTCTTTGTTAGCGGCATGCGCGTTTCGATTTGCTAAACTTACCCAGTCAAAAGTGCTTTGTAACTCACCCGCTTTTTTCATTTGCACAAGCATATGCTGTTTTGGCCGAATAAATTTTAAAGAAGCCTCATTGATACCAAGCTTACGTTTAGCCAAATCCCAATAGAAAGAATCTAATCCCAGGATTACTTTAGTGGCTACGCCAGAAATCAGATCATCAGAAAAATGTGTAGGTGCTTGAGAGGCAAGTAGCAAAGCGATACCAAATTTTCTTCCCTCCTTGACCAATTTGTTCAGAATATGATCCGGGTCATC
>JBIKXM010000288.1:0-8654 GCA_044355755.1 Burkholderiaceae bacterium
TTCCCATGGTCAACGTGTCCTATCGTACCTACATTCACGTGCGGCTTTGTCCGCTCAAATTTTTCTTTTGCCATCTCAGAATCCTTTTTTAAAAAACAATTTTTTAGTTACGCACTTTATTGTTAATAACCGCTTCCGCTACATTTCGGGGCGCCTCAGCATAATGTTTAAACTCCATCGTGTAAGTCGCGCGACCCTGTGTCAGCGAGCGCAAGGAGGTCGAATAACCAAACATTTCAGCCAAAGGCACTTCAGCACGCACCAGCTTACCACCCGATGGAATATCATCCATTCCTTGTAACATGCCTCGACGTGAGGATAAATCACCCATCACATTACCCATGAACTCTTCGGGGGTCTCAACCTCAACCGCCATCATAGGCTCTAACAACACTGGGCTAGCCTTACGCATTCCATCTTTAAACGCCATGGAAGCGGCCATCTTAAAGGCATTCTCGTTTGAGTCGACATCATGGTAGGACCCAAAAAACAAGGTGACCTTAACATCCACGACAGGATATCCAGCCAATACACCCGCATTTAATGTGTCATTGACCCCTTTTTCAACTGCCGGAATATATTCACGAGGCACAACCCCGCCCTTAATTGCATCGACAAAGGAAAAGCCAATTCCAGGCTCTTGCGGCTCCAGCTTTAGCACAACGTGACCATACTGACCGCGCCCACCTGATTGTTTAATGAATTTGCCTTCCGCCTCTTCGCAAATTGCGCGAATGGTTTCTCTATAAGCCACCTGCGGTTTACCAACGGTGGCCTCAACACCAAACTCACGCTTCATCCGGTCAACAATAATCTCCAGGTGCAGCTCACCCATACCAGAGATGATGGTTTGCCCTGACTCCTCATCTGTTTTAACGCGGAAAGACGGATCTTCCTGAGCCAAGCGATTCAACGCTAAGCCCATTTTTTCTTGGTCAGCCTTAGTTTTTGGCTCAACTGCCTGAGAGATAACTGGCTCAGGAAACACCATACGCTCCAGAATAATTACGTTATCTGGATCACACAAGGTATCCCCTGTGGTCGCCTCTTTCAAACCAACCGCAGCCGCAATATCACCGGCCCTAACTTCTTTTATTTCCTCACGCTGGTTCGCATGCATCTGTAATAAACGTCCAATACGCTCTTTTTTGCCCTTGACCGGATTGTAGATGGTGTCACCGGACTGAACCACACCCGAATAAACACGGAAGAAGATTAGCTGACCAACAAACGGATCGGTCATAATCTTAAACGCCAAGGCGGAAAACTTTTCTTCATCCGCTGCGCGTCGTTGCACCTCAGGGGCATCCTCTTTATCTTCATGCCCTTTTACTGGCGGAATATCTACAGGCGAAGGGAGAAAATCAATCACCGCATCCAACATGGCCTGCACCCCTTTATTTTTAAAGGCTGTGCCACACATCATCGGAACAATCTCACCAGCAATTGTGCGCTCACGCAAAGCACGCTTTAGCTCTTCTTCGGTCAACGCTTCACCGGCCAAGTATTTCTCAGTCAGCGCTTCGGATGACTCAGCCGCAGCCTCAATCATCTTCTCACGCCATTCTGCACAGACCGCCGCCAAATCAGCCGGAATATCTCTATAGTCAAACTTGGTGCCCTGGGATGCCTCATCCCAGACAATCGCTTTCATCTTGACAAGATCAACCACACCCCGAAAGTTTTCTTCCGCACCAATTGGCACCTGAATAGGAACGGGATTAGCCTTCAGACGGGTACGCATCTGCTCATAAACTTTAAAAAAGTTTGCGCCCGTGCGATCCATTTTATTAACAAACGCTAATCTCGGAACCTTGTATTTATTAGCCTGACGCCAGACGGTTTCTGACTGTGGCTGCACACCCCCAACGGCACAATAAACCATACACGCGCCATCCAGAACACGCATTGACCGCTCCACTTCAATCGTAAAGTCAACGTGCCCAGGCGTATCAATGATATTAATGCGATGCTCTGGATAGTTATTCGCCATCCCGCGCCAAAACGCGGTAGTCGCTGCGGAGGTAATGGTAATACCACGCTCTTGTTCCTGCTCCATCCAATCCATGGTGGCAGCACCATCGTGAACTTCACCAATTTTATGGTTAACGCCGGTATAAAACAAAATACGCTCTGTTGTCGTTGTTTTACCTGCATCAATATGCGCTGATATACCGATATTACGGTAACGCTCAATAGGGGTCTTGCGAGCCACTTTTGATACCTTTTCTTAACAAAAAATAAATATGGTTTTCTTACAGCTCTTGTCAATCAGACAAAGAATATGCCCTAAAAAGCTAGAAACGGAAATGTGAAAAGGCTTTGTTCGCCTCTGCCATGCGATGCACTTCTTCGCGCTTCTTCATCGCACCGCCACGCCCTTCGGCAGCCTCTAATAGCTCACCAGCAAGGCGCAACGCCATGGACTTTTCACTGCGTTTTTTTGCTGCCTCGCGCAACCAACGCATAGCTAACGCCGCCCGACGAGCTGGCCTCACTTCAACTGGCACTTGGTAGTTCGCTCCACCAACGCGACGCCCTTTAACCTCTACAACTGGCTTGACGTTACCCAGCGCTTGACCAAACACATCAAGCGGCGGCTTACCTAATTTTTTCTCGATTTGATCAAAGGCGCCATATACGATCCTCTCCGCTACGGATTTTTTTCCATCCAGCATCAGGACGTTCATAAATTTTGCAACCTCAACACTCCCAAACTTGGGATCAGGCAACACTTCCCGCTTGGGAACTTCTCGACGACGAGGCATTTTCTTTCCTTTCTTCAGTTGAGCTATACAAGCCCCTGACTTACTACCTTCACAAAAGAATGGTAAGTCACTTACTAAACACGATGTGCTTAATTAAATTAGCCTTTTTTAGCTTTTTTGGCACCATACTTCGAGCGTGCTTGCTTCCGATCTTTTACACCCTGAAGATCAAGCGCCCCACGTACAATGTGATACCGCACACCAGGCAAGTCTTTCACCCGGCCACCGCGAATCAACACCACGGAGTGCTCTTGCAAGTTATGGCCTTCACCACCAATGTATGAAATCACTTCAAAACCATTGGTTAAGCGAACTTTAGCTACTTTTCGCATAGCTGAGTTTGGTTTTTTTGGAGTCGTAGTATAGACCCTGGTGCATACACCGCGGCGCTGCGGACAATTCTGTAGAGCCGGGCTTTTGCTTTTGAGCTGTTCCGAAACGCGAGGTTTACGAACCAGCTGATTAATGGTTGGCATATCAAAATTACCTGAAATAATTGAACGCAAAAAATGAGAACTTGGCACTATATAGGCAAGCTCTTTTCCAGTCAAGGAGCCACTTTTGTTTGCAACGCTTTTATTTGCAATTAACAACAAGTGCCTCAAACTTGAGCTCGCTCAAGGTCATGGCAGAAACGCGCCAAGCCTTGTGCGGGCTGGCAGACGCTAAAAATAGAGAGGTTTTAACATCTGCGCTTATCATTAAGACTTTTAAATGTTTTCGTTACTCTGTGCTAATTTCCTCTCCAGAAGAAGGATTATCAATAAACGGCGACCGCGCTTCTTGTGCGGCAATCATTTGTGCACGTTCTTTTTCAGCCTGCTCGCGCGCTTTACGCGCACGATGGTAGGCCAAACCTGTGCCAGCAGGAATTAACCGGCCAACGGTAACGTTTTCTTTCAAACCACGCAATTCATCGACTTTGCCCATAATTGCAGCCTCTGTCAGCACCCTGGTGGTTTCCTGGAACGAGGCAGCTGAAATGAAGCTATCAGTAGACAACGATGCCTTGGTAATACCCAGCAGGACGTTTTCAAAGAGTGCTGGTCGTTTATCTTGTGCGATCACACGATCATTCTCATCTAATAAATCGGAACGGTCGACTTGTTCGCCAGGGATAAAGCGTGTCTCACCGGGATCGGTAATTTGTACGCGGCGCAACATTTGGCGCACAATCACTTCAATGTGTTTATCGTTGATTCGGACGCCCTGTAGACGATAGACGTCCTGTACTTCATCAACAATATACGTTGCTAACTCTTCAACTCCTTTGAGGCGCAAGATGTCGTGAGGATCCGCCGGACCCTCGACGATACTCTCACCTTTATTGACAACTTGGCCATCATGAACCAATACTTGCTTTTCTTTAGGAATCAAGAATTCATTCGCATTACCATCTAAATCGGTAATCACCAAACGCTGTTTACCCTTGGTATCCTTACCGAAGGAAACGGTTCCAGTGACCTCAGCCAAGATCGCTGCATCTTTGGGTGAGCGCGCCTCAAACAACTCCGCCACTCTCGGCAAACCGCCGGTAATATCTCGGGTTTTTTGCGACTCCGTCGGAATCCGCGCCAATACTTCCCCAACGTGCACCTGCTGACCATCACGCACAGTAATCAAGGCGCCCACCTGGAACCCAATCGTCACGGAGTGATCGGTACCAGGAATTTTTACTTCGGCACCACTCGCATCCAGCAACTTCACTTGGGGACGCAAGCCTTTTGAGGCAGCTGAACGTCGTTTCGCATCAATTACCACTAAGGTTGATAAGCCGGTTACTTCATCAACCTGTTTGGCAACGGTCACGCCTTCTTCGACGTTTTCAAAACGTACGGTACCAGCATATTCGGTAATAATCGGTCGGGTTAACGGATCCCAGTTTGCTAAGATCGTGCCGGCTTTAATCGAGACACCATCTCGGCCGAGCAAGGTCGCACCATAAGGAATCTTATGACGCTCACGTTCACGCCCAAGCTCATCGGTAATTAACACCTCACTGGAACGTGAAATAACGATTTGCTCATCTTTTGCGTTAGTCACATAACGCATCCCTGCCGAAAAGCGAATAATCCCGTTTGACTTCGCTTCGACCACGCTGGCTACGGCCGCACGCGATGCCGCACCACCGATGTGGAAGGTCCGCATGGTCAACTGTGTGCCTGGCTCCCCGATTGACTGCGCGGCGATCACACCCACAGCCTCACCAACGTTGACCATGACACCACGGCCAAGATCACGTCCATAACATTTTGCACACAGACCATAACGTGTTTCGCAAGCAAGAGGGGTACGCACCTTAACTTTATCGACCCCAACTGCATCGATCAGCTCGACTGCATCCTCATCCAGCATCGTAGCATTCGGAATTAATACGTCCTGTGTTTCGGGATGCAATATATCACCGACACATACACGCCCCAAGATACGATCACGTAAGGCTTCAATGACTTCCCCGCCTTCAACCAAGGCCTTCATTTCTACGCCATTTTCGGTACCGCAGTCATTTTCGACGACAACTAAGTCTTGTGTCACATCCACTAAACGACGTGTCAAATATCCAGAGTTAGCTGTTTTTAACGCGGTATCCGCCAAACCTTTACGGGCCCCGTGAGTAGAAATAAAGTACTGGGAAACGTTTAAGCCTTCGCGGAAATTAGCCGTGATCGGGGTTTCGATGATTGAGCCATCTGGCCGCGCCATCAAACCACGCATCCCAGCCAACTGCCGAATCTGCGCCGCGGATCCACGCGCCCCTGAATCTGCCATCATGTAGATAGAGTTAAAGGATTCTTGTTTGGTCACATTCCCATCGCGATCAACAACTTCTTCAAACGATAACTGTTCCATCATCGCCTTACCCACCTGATCTCCAGCCGCACCCCAGATATCAACAACGTTGTTGTAACGTTCTTGGTTGGTGACTAAGCCGGACATATATTGGCGATCGTATTCTTTGACTTTGGTCACCGCATCCGCAATGATTTTTTCCTTTTGCGGTGGAATCAACATATCATCAATGGAAATGGATATGCCGGCACGAGTAGCCAACTTAAACCCAGATTGCAGCAATCTATCGGCAAAAATCACGGTTTCACGCAAACCACATTTGCGGAATGAGGTATTGATGAGCCGTGAAATTTCTTTTTTCTTCAAGGGTCGATTCAGTACGGAGAACGGCAGACCTTTTGGCAAAATCTCCGAAAGAATGGCGCGTCCAACGGTTGTTTCTTGCAATGACACACGTGGTGTATAAATTGGCACACCATGCTCATCGACCCCTATCGCGTCATACTCGACGATACGCACATTGACACGTGAAGCCAGCTCAACTTCTTTGTTTTCGTAAGCACGGATGACTTCAGACACGTCCGCAAACACCATGCCCTCACCTTTGCCGTTAACCTTTTCGCGTGTCGTGTAGTACAGTCCCAACACGATATCCTGCGAAGGAACAATGGAAGGCTCACCACTGGCAGGGAATAAAATGTTATTCGACGCCAACATCAGCGTACGTGCCTCTAATTGCGCTTCAACGGATAAAGGAACGTGTACCGCCATCTGGTCACCGTCAAAGTCAGCATTGAAGGCAGCACAAACGAGCGGATGCAATTGGATTGCTTTACCTTCAATCAGGACTGGCTCAAACGCCTGAATCCCGAGACGGTGTAAGGTCGGGGCACGATTCAACAGAATCGGATGCTCACGAATCACTTCTTCCAAGATATCCCATACCACCGGCGTTTGTTGCTCCACCTCTTTTTTGGCTGCTTTAATCGTCGTGGCAATTTCCATCACTTCAAGTTTATGGAAAATAAACGGCTTAAAGAGCTCCAGCGCCATCAGTTTGGGCAATCCACATTGGTGTAATTTCAGTGTCGGGCCAACCACAATCACTGAACGGCCTGAATAGTCAACACGCTTACCCAATAGGTTTTGACGGAAACGTCCGCCTTTACCCTTGATCATTTCCGCCAAGGATTTTAATGGGCGCTTGTTGGCCCCAGTCATGGCTTTACCACGGCGACCATTATCCAATAAGGAATCAACCGCCTCTTGCAGCATACGCTTCTCATTGCGCACAATGATTTCTGGCGCCTTCAAATCCAGCAGACGCTTTAAGCGGTTGTTCCGATTAATCACACGGCGGTATAAATCGTTCAGATCGGATGTCGCGAAACGCCCCCCATCCAACGGTACCAATGGGCGTAAATCGGGAGGCAAGACTGGTAAAACGGCAAGAATCATCCATTCCGGCTTAATCCCGGAGCGCTGGAATGCTTCAAGTACTTTTAACCGTTTCGCAAATTTTTTGATCTTGGCCTCTGAACCGGTGGCCTGAAGATCTGCACGCAATGACTCAATTTCTTGATCAATTTCGATCGTGCGCAATAATTCACGCACGCCCTCGGCACCCATAATTGCGACGAATTCACCTTCTCCGTATTCTTCGCATTTATTCAGGTAATCATCCTCGGACATAATTTGCCCACGTTTTAAGGATGTCATACCTGGCTCGACTACGACAAACGCTTCAAAGTAAAGCACGCGCTCGATATCACGCAAAGTCATATCTAATACCATGCCTAAACGCGATGGCAGTGACTTTAAGAACCAAATATGTGCAACCGGCGCAGCTAACTCAATATGACCCATACGTTCGCGACGTAGTTTGGTTAACGTCACCTCGACGCCACATTTTTCACAAATAACGCCACGATGTTTTAATCGCTTGTATTTACCGCATAAGCACTCATAGTCCTTAATCGGGCCGAAGATTTTGGCGCAAAAAAGACCATCACGCTCAGGCTTAAAGGTACGGTAGTTAATCGTCTCTGGTTTGCGTACTTCACCATAAGACCATGAACGAATTTTTTCAGGAGAAGCCAGGCCAATTTTGATCGCATCAAATGCCTCATCTTCATGAACCTGCTTAAATAAATCTAACAATGCTTTCATTCTTCACTCCAGGTGGTGTGAAAGTCGTTACGTGGACTCGCGACTACGTAACGACAGGTTATATTTAATTTGGAATTTATCTCATTCCAGGACTAGCGGCGCTCAAGATCCATATCAATCGCCAATGAGCGGATCTCCTTGACCAACACATTGAAGGACTCAGGCATACCCGCATCAATGCTATGTTCACCATTCACGATGTTTTCATAGATTTTGGTACGACCACTGACATCATCTGATTTCACGGTAAGCATTTCTTGCAAGATGTAAGAAGCGCCATAAGCCTCTAACGCCCACACCTCCATCTCCCCAAAACGCTGACCACCAAACTGCGCCTTACCACCTAATGGCTGCTGCGTTACCAAGCTATATGGCCCGGTCGAGCGTGCATGCATTTTGTCATCCACCAAGTGATGTAATTTGAGCACATGCATCACACCAATCGTAACTGGACGCTCGAAAGCCTCACCAGTCCGACCATCGAAAAGCACCGCTTGCTTTTTCGAGGCAGTGAGTCCTAATTGCTGCATCACCTCATCTGGATACGCCAAGTCCAACATGCGCTGAATTTCTTTTTCATTCGCACCATCAAATACCGGCGTGGCAAAAGGCACACCATTGCGTAAGTTTTCCGCAAGCTCAAATATTTCCGCGTCGCTAAAAGTATCTAAGTCTTCTTTTTTACCGCTCTCGTTATATATTTGCTTGATGAAAGTACGCAATTGGTTTGCTTGCGCTTGTTCTTTAAGCATGCTATCGATGCGGAAGCCTAAGCCACGTGCCGCACTCCCCAGGTGGGTCTCAAGTATCTGCCCCACGTTCATCCGTGAAGGCACACCCAATGGGTTTAACACGATATCTACTGGCGTTCCATCAGCGGTGTAAGGCATATCTTCTACCGGCACGATTTTGGAAACCACCCCTTTG
>JBIKXM010000021.1:0-8641 GCA_044355755.1 Burkholderiaceae bacterium
TTTCCGTCGGCTCGCAAAAGACGTTGAGATACTGACCGCAACGGCTGAAAATATTTGTCGCATCGCTATGCTCAAAATAACGCTTGCTAAATTACGATGAATTTATTTCAAGACGACTTCTAAGTTACAAAACCGTAGCATTTCAAAAATTTGATTTTGCGAGGTCACTACTATGCTCTGGTCTAACCCCGTTGGTACAGATGGATTTGAGTTTATTGAATTTGCTGCTCCGGATCCCGAAGCCGTCGGCAAAGTTTTTGAAACGATGGGCTTTGTCGCTATCGCCAAACATCGCCATAAAAATGTTTTACTGTATCGTCAAGGCGAGATCAATTTCATTCTCAATGCCGAACCTAATTCTTTTGCGCAGCGCTTTGCACGTGTTCATGGGCCTTCTATCTGCGCCATCGCCTTTCGCGTGCAAGATGCGGCGAGGGCCTACCGTCATGCGTTAGATATGGGCGCCTGGGGGGTTGATGCTCAAGTTGGCTTTATGGAGCTTAATATTCCTGCAATTAAAGGCATTGGCGACTCTTTGATTTATTTTGTAGACCGCTGGCGCGGTAAATACAATGGCGCAACACCTGCAATTGGTGACATCTCCATCTACGATGTTGACTTCGTGCCTGTGCCGCACACCCCGATCTCACCTCAAGGTGTGGGCTTAAAATACATCGATCATTTGACCCATAATGTTTATCGCGGGCGACTGCAAGAATGGGCCAATTTCTACGAACGTATTTTTAATTTTCGCGAAATTCGTTATTTTGACATCGAAGGCAAATTAACCGGCCTGAAATCTAAGGCCATGACTTCACCGTGTGGGAAAATCCGTATACCGATTAACGAAGAGGGCTCAGACCGGCCCGGACAAATTCAAGAGTATCTCGACACCTATCACGGCGAAGGTATCCAGCATATAGCACTCGCCTCAGCAGATTTGATCAATACGGTGGACTCCCTACGCAGTCAAGGCATGCAACTGCTCGACACCCCGGATACTTATTATGAATTAGTGGACAAAAGAATTCCCCAGCATGGCGAAGATATTGAGAAGCTCCAGGCACGTAAAATCTTGATTGATGGAGAGCCAGGAAAACTGTTGTTACAAATCTTCTCATCCAATCAATTAGGTCCGATCTTTTTTGAATTCATCCAACGCAAAGGCAATGAAGGCTTTGGTGAAGGCAATTTTCAGGCATTATTTGACTCTATCGAATTAGATCAAATTCGCCGAGGAATCCTGACCGAAAAATAGACTTTCCCGCCCCTGGCCCGACTTATACACAATCAGTCCGGTAAGACAGGCACACTCACAACGCTATTCAAATGCCCCAAATTGCCCGGTCGCAATCCGACTGCCGCGCATACATGCGCGATGACGACTAACCTTATCCGCAACAGAATGAGGCCGTTGCATAACTATCCTGAACAGTCCAAAGACAAAGTGCCTAGCACGCAGCAACCACGACATATCAAGTAGATAAACACGGGCGTGACTACTAGGCAACGCAGCATGGCGTTCCGGCATAACTTCGCTACACGAAGTTAGCCGACACTAAAACTTGCGTTTGCGGCTGCGCAATCAGTTATACAATGGCCTGCGGATTAGCATGCCGCCCTCTCAGCCACGTTATACTTATGTGGGATTTACGCAAAACCGCGCCAGCGGCGTTATGCCTTCTTGCCGCACTAATTTGTACTGTCTGCGTCGGCATGCCTTGCGGGAACAATGTTGCGTAAGTCGGATTATGCAATCTAGCTCCACGGTTATGCTCTAAACATGTAAGCCTGGCAGACTGCGGAAATTTTTTAATCAATACTCAGATCGATTCATCATGAAAACACTGACCCAATACCCCTACTCTATTTGCCGACAACGCGGCTTTACACTCATTCAAACCATGGTTGCCCTCGGTTTGCTCGGTTTAGCGCTAGCATTAATTGCTAAATATCTGATCTAAACTGCTACCAGGGCGGTTTTGTGTAAGCCCTGTAAGCATAATATTTTTTATATATGACCCATGCTCAATGCAAAACAAATCCAGTTTTATAAAACCTTTCCCCCTTAATTCTGACGCCAGTAGCATTTACAGACATGCTGTCGCCCTCATTTAATCATGCATGCCTCCTCCTGCTTGGCCCAAGGTTAACCAAGCATGCAACACGCAAAATCAGAGGTAGCGCATGGCTCAGCAAATGTCGGCAAACCCAGATTAAGCCTGTTGTCTACAAGACAGTTAACGATCTGTAACAAGCAGCTAAAAGACAAGTATTCCAATTTCATGTCATCATGCCAGCGCAGCACTACTTTATCTCGGCTGTAACGAACTATTGTCGAGATGATCATGTCATGTCTATCTGAAAGTACATGCCGACGCGCTCGTCACGAGCCGGCCAAAGAAAAAGTAGATTGGCTAGTATGAAAGTTTTTAGCGCAGCGCGGTGCGTACCGGTTTACCCTAGCGGCGACACCCTGGTAGCCTGACTATGCGCACTCAAACGGCGTAGATACAGTCCGTGTTGCTCGGCAGATTCCGGCATGGCAACAAAACCGGTTCGATTACGCCATCGAATCGTTAGATGATGCAGTAGGAACCTGCAATGTAGTATTGTGGTCGCACAGTAGCATGTGCTAGCGCCTTTAAAATTGGAAAACCGGCGTGTACAAAAATAATCGTAGCACCATATCAGCATCAAAGGTTTTGGTTGTCGTTCCAAACACAACCGTTTCGGCATAAAGCAACAGCGCCTATATGTCATGATGCTTAACCAGGAATACTTATGAATGCACCTTTCAAATCAATTATGTCTGTCACTAATCTAGTTGAACCGGATAAGGTCACCATCGATGACAAATACACTTTAGCTCAAGGGTATGCCTATATGAGTGGTACACAAGCCCTGGTACGCTTACCCCTGATGCAAAAATTACGCGATATGGCAGCCGGATTAACCACGGCAGGTTATATCTCTGGATACCGTGGTTCACCTCTGGCTACATTTGATCTGAATCTATGGAAAGCACAAAAACATCTGGCGCAACATCAAATCCATTTTGCGCCGGGTATCAATGAAGATCTTGCTGCAACGGCGGTATGGGGCACACAACAAACCGCCTTCCTGCCCGACGCACAGCAAGATGGTGTATTTGCCATCTGGTATGGCAAGGGACCGGGGGTAGATCGCAGCGGCGATGCCCTGAAACATGCCAATATGTCTGGGACAGCCGCGCATGGTGGCGTACTCGCGCTGGCCGGTGACGATCACGGCTTCCGCTCATCGACCATGCCCCATCATACGGATTTAACGTTAGCCTCTTTTGGCATACCCGTACTGTATCCAGCAACGCCACAGGAATACTTAGATTTTGGCCTGCATGGCTTGGCCATGAGTCGTTACACAGGACTTTGGGTCGCGATGAAATGTGTGACTGATATTGTCGAATCTTCGGCCTCGGTGGACGTTAGTTTAAATCGCGTACAAATCCAATTGCCGCATGACTTTATCTTGCCACCCGGTGGTCTCAATACACGCTGGCCCGATTCGCCAATGGAGCAAGAAAAGCGCATGGTCGAATATAAGTGGCCCGCCGCCATCGCCTATACACGCGCCAATCAACTCAACCGTATCGTTCTGAATCCGACTCATGCAAAAATAGGTATCTTGAGCGCTGGCAAAGCCTACTTAGATCTCTGCCAAGCATTGCAAGATCTTGGTCTTAACCAGGCGGCATGCTTACAACTGGGCATTCGTTTATACAAAATCGGCTGTTTGTGGCCACTTGATAACCAAGGGTTACAAGATTTCGCGCAAAATCTCGATGAAATTCTAGTTGTTGAAGAAAAACGCCCGCAACTCCAATCCGGATTAAAAGAAGCACTGTATGCCGTACCCGGTAAAAGACCTCGCATCCTCGGTCAAGGCGATACCGCTTTATCCGCGGCGGGAGAAACCAGTCCCGCACTGATTGCCCAAGTCTTAGCCGAATGGCTTGCCCCCTATTTACCGAGTGAACTGCAAGCATCAGTACAAGCACGTTTAGCTATTTTGCGTGCACAACAAACACAAATACCGGCGGTCATCACCCTTGAGCGTACTCCTTGGTTTTGTTCAGGGTGCCCACATAACACCTCTACGCATGTACCTGAAGGTTCGCGTGCGATTTCAGGTACCGGCTGTCACTATATGGTCAATTGGATGGGGCGACATACCAGCACCATTACCCAAATGGGGTCCGAAGGTATCAACTGGCTAGGCCAACGTCATTTTGTGAAAGAAAAACATGTCTTCGTCAATCTAGGCGATGGCACCTATTTCCATTCTGGATTACTCGCGATTCGTGCGGCGATTGCAGATCAAGCAAACATGACATATAAAATCTTGTACAACGATGCGATCGCAATGACGGGTGGACAACCGGTGGAAGGCAATCTAAGCGTACCCCAAATAGTCCAACAAGTGCTCGCCGAAGGCGCGGCAGAAGTTGCCGTCGTCAGCGATGACCCCGAAAAATATAACCATACCAATTTTGCTCTACCAGGCAACGTCAAGGCTCATCATCGCGACCAACTGGATCAAGTACAGCGCCACTTACGTAATGTAGCCGGCGTCACGATCCTGATCTACGATCAAGCCTGCGCAACCGAACGGCGACGTAAGCGTAAACGCGGTCTGCTCCCAGACCAAGCAAAACGTGCCTATATTCACCCTGAAATTTGCGAAGGTTGCGGTGATTGTTCAGCACAATCCAACTGTCTCTCAGTTGAACCGCTTGAAACCGAACTGGGAACGAAACGACAAATCAACCAATCATCCTGTAATAAAGATTTTTCATGCGTTAAAGGCTTTTGCCCAAGTTTTGTAACATTAGAAGGCGCAGAAATACGTAAACCTGAACGCTATCAAGCCGAAACATTGCCAACCCTTGCCGAACCCACTCTCGACCACTCTCTAGCCCATTACTCGATATTAGTAACCGGAGTAGGGGGTACCGGTGTCATCACGATTGGCGCCCTGCTGGGTATGGCCGCACACTTAGATCACAAAGGCGTCAGCGTATTAGATGTCACCGGCTTGGCGCAAAAAGGTGGCGCTGTAGCGAGTCATATTCAACTCAGTGCGCAACCAGATGAAATACATGCAACCCGTATTTCCGCCGCGCGTGCTGATTTATTGATTGGTTGTGATGCGATTGTGAGCACGGGCACCGAGGCGCTCAAAGCACTGCATAAAAATACGCGCGCGATTGTCAATCTCGCGCCGATTCCAACGGCAGCCATGGTGCAACAACCTAACTGGCACTTTCCCGCCAGCACGTGTGAAAAAACCTTGCAACAGATCGTGGGTAACCAGTGCGAATTCTTTGATGCCAACGCTATCGCGCTAGCAGCGCTTGGCGATGCAATTTACGCCAATCCGATCATACTTGGCTACGCTTGGCAAAAAGGATGGATTCCATTAAGTCTAAAGGCGCTCCTCAAAGCAATAGAATTGAATGGCGTTGCCGTCGCGCAAAACAAAATGGCATTTGATTGGGGCCGTCATGCCGCCCACGATCTGACCGCCACCTATAGCCGCCTGGGTATCAAACCGACACCAACACCCGCACAAATTATGCAATTGGATTCACCAGGGGTACGTCAACAGACGTTGCTAAACACCCTCGAAGACCGCATGCAACGCTTAACCGCGTATCAAAACGCAGCTTATGCGCAAACCTATCGGCAACTGCTGGCGCCACTGCTCGAACGAGACCAACAGCTTGGTAACAGTCAACTCAGCCTGATTGCTGCACGGCAACTGTATCGATTAATGGCGA
This sequence comes from Burkholderiaceae bacterium, assembly GCA_044355755.1. Lineage (GTDB taxonomy): Bacteria > Pseudomonadota > Gammaproteobacteria > Burkholderiales > Burkholderiaceae > JADYYQ01. Next base: position 5,822 of record JBIKXM010000021.1, read on the forward strand.
TTAAAGATGAGTATGAGATCGCACGTTTATTTAAGCAACCATCATTCCATCAAGCATTGCGTCAGCAATTTTCTGGTGAACCTGGCAAAAATTATCAGATTCGCTTTCACTTAGCCCCACCGATTCTGTCTAAAGGTGCCGATAAGCCGCGCAAAATAGCCTTTGGCCGCTGGATAACACCGCTCTTTAGCCTGCTTGCGCAAATGAAATTCCTACGTAATACGCCATTCGATATCTTTAGCTATCATCATGAGCGTCGCCAAGAGCGTTTACTGCTAGCCGATTATCAAGCCCTATTAAGCGAAATAGCGGCCCAATTAAACCCTGACAACTATCAACTAGCCTGTCAGTTACTTGCTTTACCTGAGCAAGTGAAAGGCTATGGTTACGTGCGCATGGCTAATCTAGAAAAAATGCGGCCACAATGGCAAACGCTACACCAGCAATGGCGTCAAGCGAAAACAACGCCATCGCTCGCTGCCTAGCCCAGCAACTTTATAGCGTGACTCACCCCTAAAACAAATACCAAATTTTAGGGAACCCAGCAGGACAACAATCCACAAAAGAACCAGCCTCCCCGCACAACGGGGAGGTCTTAGCTATCGAAGGAAATTTTATGAATCGCTGCATCGCTTTTATCGTAACAACCCTTTTATTTGCCTGTGCCAATTCACAAACAACCCAAACAGGTAGCCTGGGCGTCACACGCAAGCAATATATTGCCGTGAATCCAGCCGAGCTCAACCAACAATCACAAAAAATGTATGCACAAGAAGTACAAAAAGCACGCACCCAAGGAAAATTAAATAACCAGCCCAAAATATACAAACGTGTACAAACCATCACCAATCAATTAATCCCACAAACAGCTATCTTTCGTCCCGAGGCGCGTCAATGGAAATGGGATGTCAATATCGTTGATAACAACGAACCGAATGCCTATTGCCTACCAGGCGGCAAAATCATCGTGTATACCGGTCTCGTCTCTCAACTCCAGGCAACCGATGGTGAACTTGCAGCGGTGATTGGCCACGAAATCGCCCATGCACTGCGTGACCATGCCGCTGAACGCATCTCAGTTGCCCAGCGTAATCAGACCATTGCGGGTATCGGCGCAGCCCTGCTACGTTCACAAACCGGCTATGATTTATCTAGCATTGCGAACCTAGGCACCAATCTCTTTTTTAATCTGCCGAATAACCGTGAACAAGAAAGCGAAGCAGATCGTGTCGGGCTGGAATTAATGGCACGTGCTGGCTACAACCCTAATGAGGCGGTCAGTTTGTGGCAAAAAATGATCGCTGATGGTGATAAAAGTACCAGTTGGATGTCTACGCATCCGTCGGGGACACAGCGTATCGCTGACTTACAAGCCTTAGTGCCGCTGGCCATGCCACTGTATCAACAAGCGACACGTAAATAGGGGCTAAACATACGATGAGCTGGCCTTATCTGCTATACCAAGTTGCCAGTTCATCACGAATATTGCCAAGCTAGCTCAGATAATCAATCGATAATCGATGCCTAAGCACCTATTAATCGCAAAGAAACGTGGAACACGTTCAAAACAGCAAAAACTCCATATTGTCGACACCGAATGGTGCACAATAACGCGGTCTGGCTGTAAACTTCGGAAAAGTTTAATAAGACCGTTGCATAATTGTCGCGAGCAGTCCAAACACAAGGCGCCTAGCACGCAGCGACCAAGATATATCAAGTAAATTGCCGCGGGAGCAAGTACGACACAACGCAGTAAATTATGCAATGGTCTTTTAATGTCAATGTCACTGCACTCACATGGCTCTAACAACGACTGCCCCTAACCCGCGTCCACAAAGCAAAGCAAGTTCTTTTTTAAAGAAGCTTGGCTTACAGCGTGACATTGATCTGATTCTGCATTTACCGATACGCTATGAAGATGAAACTCGGCTATACAGCATCGCACAAGCATGTGCAGAAGCGATAACGGGTCAATCTTTTCAAGTAGAAGGCATTATTGAAAACGTAGAAGTAAGTATCGCCAGACGCCGCCAATTATTGATACGACTAGCGGATGAGAGTGGTACGTTATGGTTACGCTTTCTCAACTTCTACGCCAACCAAGTACAGCAACTGACCGAGGGCAAACGATTGCGGGTACGAGGAGAGATTCGTACCGGTCTTTATGGTGCTGAGATTATTCACCCAACATTCAAATTAATCCAAGCCGAAGAACCTTTACCGCAAAGACTGACTCCAGTTTATCCAAGCACAGCTGGTTTAAGCCAGGCCTATCTGCGTAAGGCAATTGCGGCAGCACTACTCCGAACTAAACTCAACGACACCTTGCCTGAAGCCGTACTAAAAAAAACTTGCAAAGGATTAGCGCTTCAATCATTTGCTGAAGCGATTAGATTTTTACATCACCCGCCCCCGCAAACTGACCAAGATGCGCTGTGTGAACGGCAGCATCCGGCCTGGCGACGGATTAAGTTTGATGAATTACTTGCACAACAATTATCTTTCAAACGTGCACATCTACAGCGACGTGTTTTTTCTGCGCCCCCCATTTTTAAAAAAAATGACAGCCAAACTTGGGTCACACAACTATGCAACAGCTTACCGTTTACACTGACCAGCGCACAACAAAAAGCCTGGCATGAAATTCGTGACGATCTAGCGCGACCTTATCCGATGCAACGTTTACTGCAAGGTGATGTTGGCAGTGGCAAGACCATAGTGGCTGCCATGGCCGCACTCCAAGCAGCAGAACAAGGGTATCAAGTCGCACTGATGGTACCGACTGAATTGCTTGCCGAGCAACATTTTCAAAAATTCTCG
>JBIKXM010000022.1:0-8629 GCA_044355755.1 Burkholderiaceae bacterium
TGAAGTATTAGCTTGGCTAGTAACGGCTTGCAACGCAGTGCGTGCTTCATACGCAATTACTTGAATCGCCTGTGCTAAATTAAGTGAAGAGTATTCTGGATTTGCCGGGATATGCACTAAGCGCTGGCAACATTCAACGATATGATTAGGTAATCCATAACGCTCATTGCCAAATACCCAAGCCACTTCGTTTGTTAAGTCATGCTTGAGTAAGGTTGCCGTATATTCAGCCATGATTCTAGGGGTATCGTTTGGTGGGCCAAATTCACGTGGTCGGGCAGATAATGCAATCGCTAAGGTGGTTCCAGCTAGCGCTTGTTCTATCGAGTCAACTACTACTGTCTGTGCCAACACGTCATCTGCACCACTTGCCATTGCTAAAGCAAGGGGATCCGAGTGGATACTGTGCTGCTCAGGGTTGACTAAAATGAGGCGATAAAATCCCATGGTTTTGACTGCGCGAGCAGCAGCCCCCACATTGCCGGGGTGAGACGGTTGTACCAGTACAAACCGTTGCTGCGAAAATAATGTTGACTGGGTCGTATTCATGTATATTTTCAAAAAAGATTATGTGTATTTAAATGAATAGGCAAGATCATCTCGTATTTTTCTCATGGATGCCAACACAAATAATACAAATGTGCGATTACATGCGAGTTTTGATGCGCAGAAAACCTTGTTAGCTGTAGATCGAGATTCTTTTTATTAGTTTAGTTAGATACAATTGCGGCTTGCTTGAGTCGAGAGGATTTATTATGGATCCTCTGGCTATGTTCTTAAAGAAATTGCACTGAAGAGGTTACCTATGCATCCCATGCTTAATATGGCGATTAAGGCTGCGCGCCAGGCTGGAAATATTATCAACCGAGCTTCGCATAATGTTGACTTGCTGGTCGTAAATAAAAAACAGCAAAATGATTTTGTCACCGAAGTAGATCGTTTGGCAGAGCAAAATATTATCGAAATACTTTCCAAAGCCTATCCCCATCATGGCTTTTTGGCGGAAGAGTCAGGGCAATCCTGGGAAGATGAGGCAGCCCCAGAGTATATTTGGGTAATCGATCCGTTAGATGGTACGACTAACTTCATTCATGGATTTCCACAATATGCTGTTTCAATCGCTTTAATGCACAACAAACAGATACAACAAGCTGTTGTGTATGACCCCGTCCGTGATGAGTTATTTACCGCAACGCGCGGCGCAGGTGCCTATTTAAATAATAAGCGTCTCCGAGTGGCAAAATGTGATCGCTTAGAAAATGCTTTAATTAGTACCGGATTTATTTTTTCCACAGAAGAAGGTTTGGAGCACTACCTTAAAATTTTCGCCACAATGACACGCAATTGCTCCGGATTACGCCGCCCGGGTGCTGCTGCGCTTGACCTCGCCTATGTGGCAGCGGGTCGTGTCGATGGATTTTTTGAACAAGGCTTAAAACTATGGGATGTAGCTGCGGGTGCTTTACTGATTACCGAAGCAGGTGGTCTGATCGGTAATTACTCTGGTGATAACGCAGCAGATATGCATCAAGAGGTCCTGGCTGCAAATCCACGTTTATTTGCGCAGATGGCAAGGCTATTGGGTCCTTTCAGTCAAGATCTAGGGCACAAATGATTTTTGTACTTCTTGGATTCATAATCGCTTATACTTCGGCTTTCAAGCAAGTCGATGTGCAATGACAAAATTTGTATTCGTTACCGGTGGCGTAGTCTCTTCTTTGGGGAAAGGGATTGCTGCCGCTTCTTTAGCGGCTATTCTAGAGTCGCGTGGTTTAAGTGTTACCTTAATCAAGTTAGACCCTTATATCAATGTTGACCCAGGGACAATGAGTCCTTTTCAACATGGTGAAGTTTTTGTAACAGAAGATGGTGCAGAAACAGATTTAGACCTAGGGCATTACGAGCGTTTTATTTCTGCCAAAATGCGTCGTTCTAACAATTTCACAACCGGGCAAATTTATGAGTCGGTTATTCGTAAAGAGCGACGTGGCGAATATTTAGGTAAGACCGTTCAGGTTATTCCTCATGTGACCAATGAAATACAGGCGTTTATTCACCGTGGAGCGGTGGGCGTAGATATTGCTATTGTAGAAATTGGTGGCACAGTAGGAGATATCGAATCACTACCCTTTCTTGAGGCAGCCCGGCAGATGAGCTTGCGCAACAAGCGCAATGATGTGTTGTTCGTACATCTGACCTTAGTGCCTTTTATTGCGAGTGCGGGGGAGTTAAAAACCAAGCCAACCCAGCACAGCGTACAAAAATTACGTGAAATTGGGATTATGCCGACAGCTTTGCTCTGTCGGGCAGATCGCCCTATTCCCGATAGTGAGCGGGCCAAAATATCGTTATTTGCGAATATTCGAGAAGAAGCGGTTATTTCGGTGTGGGATGTCGATACTATTTATCGGATTCCACAAATATTGCATGATCAAGGTCTGGATAAGATTCTATGTGAAGAATTAGGCATTAATCCGCCGAGTGCTGATTTGTCTGCATGGAGCAAAATCATCGATGCGATGGCACATCCTCAGCATAGTATTACGATTGGTATGGTAGGTAAGTATATTGATTTGACTGAGTCCTACAAATCTTTGATAGAAGCATTACGGCATGCTGGATTGCATACGGCGACCAAGGTTGATATCCAATACATTGATTCAGAGCTATTAGAATTTGGCTCGGCTGATATTTTGTCGCAACAGTTGGCTAAACTCGATGCTATCCTGGTACCGGGTGGTTTTGGTAAGCGTGGTACGGAAGGCAAAATTAAAGCAATCGCTTATGCACGTGAGCACGGCATCCCTTATTTAGGTATCTGCCTAGGGATGCAATTAGCTATCATTGAGTTTGCGCGTCATGTGGCGCATTTAGACGGTGCCAATAGCACAGAGTTTGATGAAAACACCCCCCATCCAGTCGTTGCTTTAATTACTGAATGGACCAACCGCGAAGGGCGGGTCGAGCAACGCCATCAGTCCTCAGATAAAGGCGGGACGATGCGTCTCGGTGCGCAGCGTGTACCGGTAAAAAGTGGCACATTAGCGCACAAAATATATGGTGATGAAGTGAACGAGCGACATCGGCATCGCTATGAAGTGAATAATGCATATATCCCTCGTTTAGAAAAAGCGGGGATCATTATCAGTGCCAGTACACCTCAAGAGCATCTACCGGAAATAATGGAATTGCCTGCATCAATTCACCCATGGTTTTTTGCGGTGCAGTTTCACCCTGAGTTTACGTCTACCCCTCGGGCGGGTCATCCATTATTTAAAGCTTTTGTCGAGGCAGCACTGGCTTACCAGATGCGTCTTAAAGATCAAACAATAGGAGTGCCGACTTGAAGTTATGTCATTTTGAGGTGGGTTTGACACAACCTCTGTTTTTGATTGCGGGACCCTGCGTAATCGAATCTGAGCAACTTGCGCTAGATACAGCGGGAACTCTGAAAGAGATCTGTGCAAAATTAGCAATACCTTTTATTTTTAAATCTTCCTACGATAAAGCGAATCGCTCTTCTGGTGTATCGTTTCGTGGTTTCGGTATGGATGAAGGACTTAGAATTTTAAGCGAGGTGAAAAAGCAAATCGGTGTACCGGTATTGACTGATGTGCATACAGTTTCTGAAATTCCATCCGTAGCCAGCGTGGTTGATGTGTTGCAGACACCCGCGTTTTTATGCCGCCAAACAGACTTTATTCGTGCTTGTGCACAATCAGGGAAGCCAGTGAATATCAAAAAGGGGCAGTTCCTAGCACCACAGGATATGAAAAACGTTATCGACAAAGCACGTATTGCAGCGAGTGAGGCGGGTTTAGAAACTGACGCTTTCCTAGCTTGCGAACGCGGCGCGTCTTTTGGTTATAACAACTTAGTCTCAGATATGCGTAGCTTGGCTATTATGCGTGACACGGGTGCACCAGTTGTATTTGATGCCACACACTCTGTACAACTACCTGGCGGTCAAGGTACCCATTCTGGTGGGCAGCGTGAATTTGTACCGGTATTAGCGAGAGCCGCAGTAGCTGTTGGGATAGCGGGGATATTCATGGAAACACATCCTGATCCAGCAAAAGCTTTATCAGATGGACCTAATGCTGTTCCTTTAGATCAAATGCGTGCTTTATTAGAAAGTTTATGTGCAATTGATCACGTGATCAAAAAGCAGAAATTATTCAAAGACCTTTAAATTTTTTGTAGAAAAAATTTTCTTAGTAGTGCCTATTTCAAAATAAAAACTACAGAACAATTAACGATCTCTTGAATAGATAGTTCAGTCTAGCCAGGTATCATGAAATCAGATGTGCAGTATGGTCGACTGAACTATCAAAGAAAATGCGTGAAACAGCATGCGTATAAAAAGTTCCTACTTTTTTCAGCAAGTCAAACACAATGCATAGGTGGCTTGTCGAATCCTTATATGGGCTAACTTACACACGCGATTGGTAATCGTTTTAGCCTCGAATAAGACCACTGCATAACCTACTGTACAGCCCAAAACGCAAGTTTCAGGGAAGGCAAACTGTGTTCAGCAAAGTGATGCGGGCACTAAATGCTTAGGTACAAGGTGTACGTTGCGCTTTTTACGATTCCAGGATTTGCCATGCAAGGCAGACTGGTGCGCACGGCGTGCAGCAGTGCTACACAAAACCCCGTCCTTGCCCATGTGCCTAGTCTTTGGCCTGCTCGAACAATTTATGCAACGCTCTTCTAATGTATGTGTGGCAGGCTTTCTAAAATCCAAAAAAGTACTGAGTATAAGTAGGTGTGTAACCCTAGGGCACTAAATCATCGCTATACTTCCACTTTTTAAGTTTTCAATAAAAGCTTTTTCAGGAAAAAATAAATGAGTGCAATTGTTGATGTAGTGGCACGTGAAGTTCTTGATTCGCGTGGAAATCCAACTGTGGAATGCGATGTACTGTTGGAGTCGGGCAATATGGGGCGAGCAACGGTACCATCAGGTGCCTCTACTGGTTCGCGTGAAGCGATTGAATTACGCGACGGTGATGCCAAACGCTATTTGGGTAAAGGCGTACTGCGTGCGGTTGAACACATTAATACAGAAATAGCTGAAGTTGTTGTTGGGTTAGATGCCACCGAGCAAGCTTTTTTAGATCAAACTTTGATTGATTTAGATGGTACAGAAAATAAAGCGCGTTTAGGTGCTAACGCGACTTTGGCGGTGTCGATGGCTGTGGCGCGTGCAGCGGCAGAAGATGCTGGGTTGCCTTTGTATCGTTATTTTGGTGGTATGGCGGCAATGCAAATGCCAGCGCGCACGCAAATAATAGCTTAGATATACAAGAATTCATGATTGTGCCTGTGGGGATGAGCAGCTTTCGTGAAGCTTTACGCTGTGGAGCAGAAATATTCCACGCGCTAAAAAGTATTTTAGTGTCACAAGGGATGCCAACCTCCGTGGGAGATGAAGGTGGATTTGCACCTAATTTTGCTAATAATCACGCCTGTCTCAGCACATTGATGGAAGCAATTCAGAAAGCAGGGTATCAGCCGGGTGAGCAAGTATTGCTAGCACTCGATTGCGCTGCGAGTGAGTTTTATAAAGATGGAAAGTATCACTTGGCTGGCGAAGGACTGCAACTTAATTCGGCAGAGTTTGCTGACTATCTAGCTTGGCTGAGTGCTCAGTTTCCGATTATTTCAATCGAAGATGGGATGGCTGAAGGTGATTGGGATGGCTGGAAATTATTAACCGATAAACTAGGTAAAAAATTACAGCTCGTCGGGGACGACCTGTTTGTGACTAACACCCGCATATTAAAAGAGGGCATAGATAAACAAATTGCCAATTCTATTCTGATTAAAATTAATCAGATCGGTACGCTGACAGAGACATTTGCTGCGATTGAAATGGCTAAACGTGCTGCTTATACGGCTGTGATTTCTCACCGTTCGGGTGAAACAGAGGATACGACAATCGCAGACATTGCTGTGGGTATGAATGCCGCACAAATTAAAACGGGGTCATTGTCACGTTCTGATCGAATTGCTAAATATAACCAACTGTTGCGTATCGAGGAGGATCTAGGTGATGTGGCTAGTTATGCCGGTCCCAAAGCTTTCTATAATTTATTGCGTTCTTAATTATGTAATGTCTACCCTTCCATAGTTAACTGAGTATGAGGTGCAAATGCGCTTGCTCGCTGTCATCGTTACATTCTTGTTAGTCTTGATTCAATACCCCTTGTGGTTAGGTAAAGGGGGATGGTTAAGTTTGTGGGAGTTGAACCGTCAATTAGCGGAACAACAGCAGCAAAATGAAATACTATCTGAACGTAATCGGCGATTAGCCAAGGAAGTGCAGAATTTAAAAGATGGCTCAGAAGCGATAGAAGAACATGCTCGCTTTGGCATGGGTATGATTCAGCAGGGGGAATATTTTGTACAAATTATTCCCCCTGGTGATATACCTTAGTTTGTGTAGGCTGAATATCGTATTGACAGCCTCTATTTCATATAATTCAAGGGTATTCTGGTGATTGTTTGGTGATTAATTTCAGTGAATGCTCTCGCTTATTCCCTCGAAATTGGCGTATCGTAGTTATACATTATTGTTTCTTTTGAGCTATATTTGTTATCGACCTCTCGCATGACTTGGTCCAGATAATTTCTTATGATGGCGTCAAGTTCGGCAGCGGATTGTGCTGTTGGTAGTTCGACGATTTTTTTTGAAGCCCAAGGGTCAATAATAATCAGTGTTTGCTGATAATGCTCTTGTAATGGTTTAGATTGATCAATCGGCTGGTCAGAGTACAGCAAAAATGCATGATCAATAAATATTATTTCAGCTTGTGTCGAAGTTGGCGGGTCTATATCGACAGTCAAATTTGCTGATGTTTTTGCTTGGATGGGTACCGATAGCTGCTCTTGCGTGCTTGCCAGTGCTGCTACTTGAGCATCTGCTGAGATAACCGACATCTGATTAAATGGTACCCCTTGTTTATTTAATAGGTCCATTGTCAAATAAGCATGCTCTCCACAAAACGCTTCTACACGGGGTTTAATAGAGAGGCTGACACCGTTGGCGACTAATACTTTATCTTCTACCGCAACTTGTTTTTTTCATTTTCAATATCTAGTTCGATTATATTTTTATCTCGCATTTCACGGAAGCTGCGAATGCCCATCACACTTTTTTCGCGCAGATGACTTTCAAAACCAACGCGATTATTTCTGTAAAGTTCTAATTTTGCTAATTGATCAAATACATGCATAAGCTTTGTCATAATCGACTGGCGCTGGGCATCACTATCATTAATCAGACTTATTGCATCACGGTAGTTTGCAATGCTGTCTCTTTGTTTTCTCGGTTGGTGCATAGCCCACTCATTTTTCGGTTGTGTCTGTTGTTGGCACAGCGATAACGATTCGTTTTGTACCGGGCAATCAGTATCTATTTTTACTCTTTTATCATTGCCCTGTTGGTTAGAACTATGCTCTTGATGATCGACTAGGCGTCTCTTCAAGATCATTGCTTCATGATGATAAGCGTGGCATTCATCTTCATCAGAGAGAGACGCTAGTGCCGCAGTTTGAGTGAGTAACGTGTCGCTGTTAATGGACAGTAAAATTGAATTTTTGAGCTGGTCAACTTGGTTTAATACGCCTGGATTTTTCAATGCCGCTTTATCAAGATAGAGGGTTTTCAGTTCGGTCAAATAAGATAGGTCAGGTAAATCGGTTAGTCCAAGATGGCGCAGATCTAAAGTCGCACTTTTTCGATCATAAGCATCTTTGATACGCAGGGTAGTGAGTGTATAAAAGAGCCCCGATGCCAACTGCTTTTCCCAGTTGTCTAAACTTTCGAAAAAGAGATCGCGTTCAGAGGAGGGAGTCGTCGCCCCATGATGACTATCTATTGGCACACTATTGATAATCGGGGCAATTTTTCGGAACATTTTGGATTGATAAAAAAAGAAAGAGATGAAACATCATTTTTTATTAATCAGCGCAAAAATCTTGTTAGAAAGAGAAAAATTTTGCAATAAATATACTTTGAAAATTTTTCTCTTGCTGATTACGTTAAAGCCATATCATTTGTTTTGTTTACAGTAACGCAAGTCGCACATGTGTGATCATCTTGAGTGGCTGCAGGTGAGGCAAGAACTTGCTCGAACAAAGCAATGTTCAGTAATGCGATATAGGTAGTTAAATGATGGCAGCAGGCTTTACGTGCAGAAATTTGAATATTACTGGCCGGATCAACTTTCAATATAGTGATGTTTTGCAGTGCACTATAGCCCAACGGAGGCAGGTCAGGAACTATATCTGATGCGTAATTAAAGATTTGGTAATTAATATTAAGTTGTTCAAAATAGCTTGCAAAAGCTTTATCCCCCGGCTTCGGACTCGCAAATAAACAGGCGGAAATTTGTTGTGGATTACAAAGGGCGGTGAGCTCTGCGCATAGATAAGTTGCTAGCGCTGAACCCAGGCTATGCCCCAATACCGTAATGACATGATTTTGGATAACATCGGCAATGCCGTTAGCCAAGGGTACGCTTGTGGTGCTATTAATAGCCTGGTAGCGCAAACTATTATAAATATCGTAGAACCCACTGTCGACTTTGCCTTGCAGAGGGGGCTGCGGTGTTTTGTTGAG
>JBIKXM010000278.1:0-2549 GCA_044355755.1 Burkholderiaceae bacterium
GAACTGCACTTGACCAGCTTTGGCATTTTTTACTGCTGTCACCACATCCGGCGTCACCGTTCCGACTTTAGGATTAGGCATTAAACCACGTGGTCCTAAGATTTGACCAAGCGTACCAACAACACGCATCGCATCAGGTGACGCAATCACGATATCGAAGTTAAGGTTACCGGCTTTAACTTGCTCAGCCAGATCTTCCATACCCACTATTTCTGCACCCGCAGCTTTTGCCTGCTCGGCCTTTTCGCCCTGAGCAAAAACAGCAACACGCACTGATTTACCGGTACCCGCAGGCAACACAACCGCGCCGCGCACAACCTGGTCGGATTTTTTAGCGTCCACACCTAATTGCACTGCCACATCAATTGATTCATCAAATTTGGCTGTCGCGCATTCTTTGACTAAATCTAAGGCGGTTTCTATTGGGTAATTCTTGTTGCGCTCAACTTTCCCTTGGAGGGCGGCAACACGTTTAGATAATTTCTTCATCGATCAAACCCCCTCAACCACAATACCCATAGAACGCGCTGAACCTGCGATCGTACGTACAGCCGCATCTAAATCTGCTGCCGTCAAATCGGGCGATTTAGCTTTCGCAATCTCTTCTGCTTGCGCACGGGTAATCGTCGCTACTTTATCTGTATGCGGACGCGCTGAACCTTTTGCAATTTTTGCCGACTTCTTCAACAACACACTTGCTGGCGGTGTTTTTAAAACAAAAGTGAAGCTTTTATCAGCAAAAGCGGTAATAACCACTGGAATCGGCAACCCGGGTTCCATCCCCTGGGTTTGCGCATTAAATGCCTTGCAGAATTCCATGATATTCAAACCGCGCTGACCTAATGCCGGCCCGATTGGCGGGGAGGGATTAGCTTTACCAGCAGGAACCTGCAACTTGATAAAGCCGACTATTTTTTTTGCCACAACATGACTCCTAAACCTGACGATTCCTAACTGTTTTGCACAAATCTTTGTTTTTAAAGAATATTTTTGTCAATTAGAGAATTGTCTTGAGTTATTAACGTGCGTTCAAGTACTCTTTACTAACACTCCTCTGAGAACTTCCGCAAAGCAACTGCAACTATGCCAAACGACTAGGCAACACTAACATACCACCCAGATCAGCACGATTTACTCAAGCATGCTTTGCGTAAGCTCTATTTACTCTAAGCCAGCCCTGACATGCGCAAGACAGCCTAGAATTAAACCTTTTCAACCTGCATAAACTCCAATTCAACCGGAGTTGAACGGCCGAATATCATAACAGAAACGCGCACACGAGACTTTTCGTAATTAACTTCTTCCACGTTTCCGTTGAAATCGGTGAAAGGCCCTTCTTTGACCCGAACAACCTCACCCACCTCAAATAATGTTTTAGGCTTGGGTTTTTCAACTCCTTCCTGCATTTGTAACATTATTTTTTCGACTTCTTTTTCTGATATGGGCGAAGGACGGGTACGCGCGCCACCAACGAATCCAGTTACTTTCGGTGTATTTTTGACCAAATGCCAAGTTTCATCGGTCATTTCCATTTCAACCAAAACATAACCCGGGAAAAAGCGCCGCTCGGTAATAGCTTTTTGACCGGCTTTGACTTCCACAACCTCTTCCAATGGAACGAGTATGCGACCAAACTTGTCTTGCATACCAGCACGTTCAATACGCTCAAACAATGCACGCAGCACAGCTTTTTCCATACCGGAATAAGCTTGCACTACGTACCATTTTTTTCCCAAAGAGGTCATCATTATTTTTCGCTCACAAAATCGCTACCAGGATTTACGCAAAACCGCACTAGCCTTGTCCTGACTCTTTGCGGTACTGACCTGTACTGCGAGAATCGGCACGCCTTGCTGCAACAATTTTGCGTAAATCCTCTTGGCTACTATTACTTCCACCCCAAAATTAGGGAGAAAATACCCCACTCGACAACTTTATCGACGAGCCATAAAAAAACAGCGACGACAAACACAAAGAAAAATACAACCAGGGTGGTTTGCCATGTTTCTTTGCCAGAAGGCCATACAACTTTTTGCATCTCGCGATACGCTTCGCCAGAAAAAGCAAAAAATCTACGCCCCATCATCGAAAAACTAAAGGAAATAGCAGAAAGAACTAATGCTACCCAAGACAAGATATAAAAATAAGCTTTATCAGCCGGCAACAAATAAAATCCGAGCATGGCCCCTAGCGCAAGCAAGACAGCAAGCCATAGAAAAACATCTTTTTCTTTATTTTTTGCTTTACTAGAATTTGTTTTTGACATCCGGATCTATATATAAAGTTTATTTTTGCCAAGTTTGGCAGGGGCAGAGGGAATCGAACCCCCAACCTTCGGTTTTGGAGACCGACGCTCTGCCAGTTGAGCTATACCCCTAAAACCATAAAGGCACTCGTAAAACAAGTGCCTACACCGACGCTAAATCGCTTCTTATACAAGTATTTTCGAGACGACACCCGCACCGACGGTACGACCACCTTCACGAATAGCGAAGCGCAAACCTTCTTCCATAGCGATAGGCGCAATCAGTTTTACCGTGATTGTGACG
>JBIKXM010000116.1:0-4583 GCA_044355755.1 Burkholderiaceae bacterium
CTTGGGCATGAAGCGGCTAGCGTCACCATGCCGGTTACCCTGGATAAAAAATTAACCGCTAATGTTGTCAGAGTTGCGGCAACAACACCAATCGCGGCTGATTTGGGTCCGCTATTTAGTCGCTTGACTGTTAGCAAAGTGTAAGAGAGAAGCATGATAAGTACATTGACAACTTATGGCATAGCCTTCTTTGGTCAATTTTGGCCTATCGTTTGGACTTTGCTCAAAATAATTTCTATAACCTTACCATTATTGCTTTGCGTCGCTTATCTGACCTTATGGGAGCGCAAATTAATTGGCTGGATGCATATCCGACTTGGGCCAAATCGGGTTGGGCCTTTAGGACTATTGCAGCCGATTGCAGATGCATTGAAGTTATTGCTTAAAGAAGTTGTGATGCCGACTAAGGCGAGCAAACTACTATATGTAATTGCCCCAGTTATGGTGATTGCACCTGCACTCGCTGCTTGGGCTGTGATTCCGTTCGATGTTGAAATGGTACTGACCAATATTAATGCTGGTTTGCTTTATGTAATGGCGATTACTTCAGTCGGGGTGTATGGTGTCATTTTGGCTGGTTGGGCCTCTAATTCTAAGTACGCATTTCTAGGTGCGATGCGCGCTTCAGCGCAAATGGTGTCGTATGAAATAGCGATGGGTTTTGCACTGGTAACTGTATTAATGATTTCTGGTACCTTGAATCTTTCTGAGATCGTACATTCGCAACAAGTAGGTCGCTTTGCTGATTTCGGGCTAACCTTTCTATCTTGGAACTGGCTGCCACTTTTACCAATGATGGTGATCTACTTTATTGCTGGTGTCGCTGAAACGAATCGTCATCCATTTGATGTGGTGGAGGGTGAATCAGAAATTGTCGCAGGTCATATGATCGAGTACTCAGGCATGGCTTTTGCTATTTTCTTCTTGGCTGAGTATGCCAACATGATTCTTATTGCCGCATTAACCGCAACATTATTTTTTGGGGGTTGGTCTGCACCATTAAATTTTGCTCCGTTCAATATGGTTCCAGGTATCTTCTGGTTAGCACTGAAAATATTTTTGCTGCTATCTATATTTATTTGGTTACGTGCCTCTTTCCCCCGCTATCGCTATGATCAAATCATGCGCCTTGGTTGGAAAATTTTCATTCCCATATCACTTTTTTGGGTATTGCTGGTTGGCTGCTGGCGAGTTTCGCCGTGGAATATTTGGCTAGGATAGTCGATTAATCGTTGTGCGATACCAATCGTGAATAGATACACTTTTTTATTTGGGGGCCTGTGATGCTAACTGCTATTAAGGATTTTTTTAATAGCTTATTATTAAAAGAGCTATTTAAAGGGCTAGCCCTGACTGGACGTTATTTATTTAAACGAAAAGTTACGGTTTTATATCCAGAAGAAAAAACACCTCAGTCTCCTCGTTTTCGTGGGCTACATGCCTTGCGGCGTTATCCGAATGGAGAAGAACGTTGCATTGCATGCAAATTATGTGAAGCAGTATGTCCAGCAATGGCTATCACGATTGAGTCAGAGCAGCGTGACGATGGTTCTCGCCGCACCACGCGCTACGACATTGATCTAACAAAATGCATCTTCTGTGGTATGTGTGAGGAAGCTTGCCCGGTTGATGCCATTGTTGAAACACGAATTCATGAATACCATGGTGAAAAACGTGGCGATTTATATTTCACCAAAGACATGTTGCTTGCGATTGGTGATCGTTACGAAACAGAAATTGCCGCTGATAAAGCAGCTGATGCGGCTTACCGATAATTTTTTTTAATAGATTGAATTGATTCAAAACCACGTCAGCGAAACTTAAAACACTGCTGATGTACTTTGTATAAATTCTTCAAGACAAGTAAGCTCATGGAAATAAGTGCTTTTATCTTCTACCTGTTCGCTGCGGTTTTAATACTTGCAGCATTAAAAGTAATTACCTCGCGCAATCCTGTGCATGCAGCGCTTTTTTTAGTCCTGGCTTTTTTTTCTGCCTCGGCAATATGGATTTTGCTGCAAGCTGAGTTTTTAGCAATTACATTAATATTGGTTTATGTGGGGGCAGTCATGGTGCTGTTCTTATTCGTCGTGATGATGCTGGATCTTAATTTAGAAAAATTGCGTGCAGATTTTTCGCGTTATATTCCAGTCGGTCTGTTGGTGGGCAGTATTATTATTGTTGAAATGAGTACAGTACTTATTTATACCTTCATTGGTGTCCATCAACCAGCACCTAGCAATATAGAAAGCAGTGGCTCGAATACACGTGATTTAGGACGCTTGATTTACAGTGATTATTTGTATGCATTTGAGGTGGCGGGAATCATTCTGTTGGTCGCCATGATTGCCGCTGTAGCCTTAACATTGCGCCACCGTAAAGATCGAAAAACGCAAAATATATCCGAGCAGTTGCGCACCCGAGCGCAAGATCGGGTGAAAATGGTCTCCATGACCTCTATTACTCCAGCTCAACCCACTGATACAAAAAAATAGACGGATCATTTTATGCTATCACTTGCACATTATCTTATTCTTGGGGCCATCCTGTTTACGATTAGTATCGTAGGCATTTTTTTAAATAGAAAAAACCTAATTGTTTTGCTGATGGCAATCGAATTAATGCTGTTAGCAGTGAACATTAATTTTGTTGCATTTTCTCATTACTTGGGTGATCTAGCAGGGCAAATCTTTGTATTCTTTATCCTGACTGTTGCCGCGGCTGAAGCAGCGATTGGTTTAGCTATTCTCGTTGTGCTGTTCCGTAATGTGGACACAGTACATGCGGATAATCTGGGGGCGCTGAAAGGATAATCATGTTATTGAGTTCAACAGTTTTATTAGTGATTGCCTTAGCGCCTTTGGCTGGAGCACTATTAGCCGGATTATTCGGAACAGCTTTTTTAGGAAATGTTTTGTCGCGCACAATGGCGCATCGTATAACCATCCTGGGGGTAGCAATTTCTTTTGCATTATCAGTCTGGGTGTTGCAACAAGTATTAGACGGGGCTAGCTTTCATGCAACCATCTACCAGTGGATGGTAATCGGCGATTTGAAGCTGGAAATAGGCTTCTTAGTCGATAGCTTGACGGCAATGATGATGTGCGTAGTGACTTTTGTGTCATTGATGGTGCATATATATACCATTGGTTATATGCAAGATGATCTAGGCTATAACCGCTTTTTTGCCTATATTTCACTGTTTACTTTTTCCATGCTGATGCTGGTGATGAGTAATAATTTTCTGCAACTCTTCTTCGGTTGGGAAGCAGTGGGTTTAGTTTCCTATCTATTAATTGGCTTTTGGTATACCCGTTCAACAGCGGTTTTTGCCAATAT
Organism: Burkholderiaceae bacterium; assembly: GCA_044355755.1. GTDB lineage: Bacteria > Pseudomonadota > Gammaproteobacteria > Burkholderiales > Burkholderiaceae > JADYYQ01. Next base: position 3,340 of record JBIKXM010000116.1, read on the forward strand.
GAAAGCTTTTTTGGTCAATCGTGTGGGCGATTTTGGTTTTATTCTCGGCATTGGTCTGTTACTGGCGTATGGCGGGAGCATGAACTATGCTGAAATATTTGCACAACGCGATACCCTAGTTACATTAACCTTGCCGGGGACAGAGTGGAATTTAATTACCGTAGCATGTATTTGTTTATTCATTGGCGCGATGGGTAAATCCGCTCAGTTTCCCTTGCATGTTTGGTTGCCTGACTCAATGGAAGGGCCGACCCCAATTTCAGCATTAATCCATGCTGCAACCATGGTGACGGCTGGAATATTTATGGTGAGTCGTATGTCCCCCTTGTTTGAGTTATCCGATACAGCACTCTCATTTATGCTGATTATCGGTGCTATCACCGCGCTGTTTATGGGCATACTAGGGATTATCCAAAATGATATTAAGCGTGTTGTTGCTTATTCCACCTTGTCACAACTCGGTTATATGACTGTGGCCTTAGGTGCATCTGCCTATTCAGTAGCGCTTTTTCATTTGATGACCCATGCTTTTTTCAAAGCCTTACTGTTCTTAGGTGCTGGCTCGGTGATTATTGGTATGCATCATGATCAGGATATTCGCTCTATGGGGGGTGTTTGGAAATATATGCCAATTACTTGGATAACTTCCTTACTAGGGTCGTTAGCGCTGATTGGTACGCCTCTGTTTTCCGGTTTTTATTCAAAAGATTCAATTATTGAAGCAGTCAAAGCATCCTCCTTGCCCGGTGCTGATTTTGCTTATTGTGCTGTTTTAGTAGGAGTATTCATTACCGCATTTTATTCCTTCAGAATGTTCTTTTTAGTATTTCATGGGCAAGAGCGTTTTGGTCAGTCAGTACATCAGCACGATGATGCACACCATCATGGTTTGATGCCCGGTCAAAAACCTCATGAATCCTCTTGGGTAATTACATTGCCATTAATACTCTTGGCTATTCCATCTGTCATCATCGGTGCATGGGCAATAGAGCCGATGTTATTTGGCGACTTTTTTAAGCAAGGTGTAGCTGCGGCACAGGTCATTATCGTAGCCGATACTCATCTCGCAATGGTGGAATTATCCCAGGCTTTTCATGGTTGGGGTGCGATGGCTGTACATGCTTTCACAACCCTGCCATTTTGGTTTGCCTTACTGGGCGTCTTTTGTGCATGGATTTTTTATCTGGTTAGGCCAACAATACCTGTGCGCATCTATGAATTTTTTCAAAGAACCATGCCTTGGG
>JBIKXM010000154.1:0-4004 GCA_044355755.1 Burkholderiaceae bacterium
CTTGGGTATTGAGTTTACTCAATCAAAAATATTATATGGACAAAATAAATGAAACCGTTTTTGCGGCAGGTGCGCGTCGTTTAGGGACAAGTTTATGGCATACCGGGGATGAGCGCTGTATTGATGGTCTAGTTAATGGCAGCGCCAATTTAATCGGACGTTTTTCGCAGTTGGCACGTAAACTCCAATCTGGATATCTCTATCATTATGCCTTTGCGATGATTCTTGGCATCCTTGGCTTAATCGCTTGGGTTTTGTTATCGAATATTTATTACACCACGGTATGACACTTTCTTTTGCTATTTGGTTGCCTATATTTTTCGGCTTATTGATTCTCTTCTATGGGTCTCAGAATTCATTAATATTTGTACGTTGGACAGCACTGCTTGGTGCACTCCTAAGCTTTATCGTCACGTTAGCACTGGTGCAAAATTTTGATATTAGTACCAGCGCGATGCAGTTTGTGGAGAAAAGCTTATGGATTCCACGTTTTGACATTTACTATGCATTAGGCGTAGATGGTATTTCATTATGGCTAGTCGTTTTGACTGCATTGATTACTGTAATTGTAGTGATTGCTGCATGGCAGGTTATTACAGAGCATGTAGCACAATATATGGCAGCTTTTTTAATTCTGTCTGGCTTAATGGTCGGAGTCTTTTCTGCATTAGATGGCGCTTTATTCTATGTGTTTTTTGAGGCGACCTTGATCCCAATGTATATCATTATTGGTGTTTGGGGCGGACCACGGCGAGTGTATGCGGCATTTAAGTTTTTTCTGTACACCTTGTTAGGTTCTCTATTAACTTTAATTGCTTTACTGTATTTGTATCATCAGACAGGCAGCTTTGATATTTTGACTTGGCATCAAGTTAATCTTTCATTAGACGAGCAAATACTGATATTCATAGCATTTTTTGTTGCTTTTGCCGTGAAGGTGCCAATGTGGCCGGTACACACTTGGTTGCCTGATGCGCACGTTGAAGCACCAACAGGTGGTTCCGTTGTGTTGGCCGCTATCATGTTAAAGCTAGGGGCGTATGGTTTCTTGCGCTTTTCCTTACCAATTGCTCCTGACGCGAGTCACTACCTAGCTCCGTTTGTGATTACCTTATCTTTGATTGCGGTTATCTATGTCGGTTTAGTAGCGCTAGTGCAGTCAGACATGAAAAAACTGGTCGCTTATTCGTCAATAGCACATATGGGCTTCGTCACTCTAGGCTTTTTTATGTTCGAGCAGATTGCTATTGAGGGTGCCTTGATCCAAATGATCTCTCATGGGTTTATTTCAGCCGCTATGTTCTTGTGTATTGGGGTGCTATATGATCGCGTGCATTCACGGCGATTATCCGACTATGGTGGTGTAGTGAATACCATGCCAAAATTTGCTGTGTTTGCAGTTTTCTTCGCTATGGCAAATTGTGGATTGCCTGCGACTTCTGGTTTTGTCGGCGAATTTATGGTGATTCTCGGTGCGGTGCATTTTAATTTCTGGGTTGGCTTGTTGGCCGCTACCGCACTGATTCTCGGTGCAGCTTATTCCTTGTGGATGGTGAAGCGTGTTATTTTTGGTGAAATAGTGCATCAGCATGTTGCCGAACTAGAAGACATAAACCAGCGTGAGTTTGCTATGTTAGCTATCTTAGCCTTGTTTACATTGGCCATGGGTATCTATCCAAAGCCTTTTACTGATGCGATGCATCTGTCACTTGCTCATCTATTAGAGCATGTTGCTATTAGTAAAATTCCCGCCGCGTTCTAAAGAAAACCAATTATGAATACGATTGACTATTTAAGTATTTTGCCTGAAATTTTTTTATTAATTAGCACCTGTTTGCTATTGCTTGTGGTTGGATTTAAAAAGAGCGGTAGCGACACTTTTGCTTATCGTTTCACTTTACTGATTCTATTATCAATTACGGTGTGGTTTCTTGCCCAAATTGATGGTATTAGTCGCTCGGTATTCAATGAAATGTTCATTTATGAACCGTTGACCAATCTGCTCAAAGCTTGCTCTGCGCTTGCTTTCTTTGTGACGCTGGTTTATGCCAAGACCTATTTACAGGCGCGTAAAATATTTCGAGCTGATTTATTTGCTTTGATTTTATTGTCGTTATTTGGCCAGTGTGTGATGATCTCCAGTGGTCATTTGTTGACCATCTATCTGGGACTTGAGTTAACCGCCTTGGCTTCCTATGCGATGATTGCTTTGCAGCGTGATTCTAGTGTTACATCAGAGGCTGCGATCAAATATTTCATTCTGAGTGCTTTGGCTTCAGGCTTTTTGTTATATGGTCTATCTATGCTGTATGGCGCCACGGGCTCGCTGAGTATCAATGAAATTTTGGACGTTATTAATGCAGGGCAGGGAGATAGATTAATCTTAACTTTTGCGACGGTGTTTTTAATTGCTGGTTTAGCATTTAAATTAGGTGTTGTGCCATTTCATATGTGGGTCCCAGATGTTTACCATGGTGCTCCTACGGCGATTACCCTGATACTTGCCGGTGCGCCTAAATTAGCTGGTTTTGCAATACTGTTGCGCTTGCTGGTAGCAGGTATGTTGCCACTATCTTTTGATTGGCAGCAAATGTTATTGGTATTGTCTGTATTGTCTCTCGTTATAGGAAATGTGACTGCGGTTGCACAAGATAATATCAAGCGTATGTTGGCTTATTCAACGATTGCGCACATGGGGTTTATCCTTTTGGCCGTCGCATCGGGTGTTGTTGCCTTTCAAACGCATGGTGTGGTGTACGCTTACAGCGCTGCTCTTTTCTATATCTTGACTTACGTACTAACAACACTAGGTAGTTTTGGCATCATTTTATTGTTGTCGCGCCCTGGTTTTGAAGCAGATCAAATTAGTGATTTACAAGGTTTAAATAAGCGTCATCCATGGTTTGCTTTTATTATGCTATTGCTGATGTTTTCTTTAGCTGGCATACCACCTACAGTAGGTTTTTATGCAAAATTACTAGTGCTTCAGGCCGTGGTTGATGCCAATATGGTTTGGTTAGCTGTTTTGGCTATCTTAGCCTCATTGATCGGTGCATTTTATTATTTGCGCATTGTTAAAACCATGTACTTTGATGAACCTAAAAATGAGCTGCCGATTGATTCTGGATTCGCTTGCAAGAGTGTTTTGAGTTTAAATGGTGTTTTAATTTTATTACTCGGCATATTACCTGCGGGGTTGATGGCAATTTGTGCGCGTGTTACTTACCAATTTTTGATTTATTGATCCTGGCGAATTCCTTAAGTTACGCAAAGAAGTCTTGTAAGATAAATGGCTTCTTTGTTTGCCATGCTTTATCTTAGCTAAGAGAAGCTTTTTCATGGGGAGCCAAAGGTGAGTCTCGAATTTATTTGCATGGCATTTCTTCTCTGTGCGCTATGTTCAGCAAACATACCTTTTGTCAACCAAAAATTGTTTGCGGTTTTTCCTTTCCCTTTTAAAAGAAAGCCAGTTTGGCTAAGACTGCTAGAGATGATAATCCTCTATGCTGCACTTGCTTTATTTTCCAGTATGCTAGAAGGCTATTTAGGGAATATAGCTGCGACAGGTTGGGAACTTTATGTTATTACGTTGTGCTTGTTTTTTATTTTTGCATTTCCAGGATTTGTTTATCAATATTTACTCAAAAAGACGACCGCATAACTTACTACATAACATTGCTCAAACATATAGTAAGTATGCGGTTTCTCATTTATAGCGTTACATTTTGTGGAAGATAGCTTAATAACTCCATTGGGTTAATGCCGTTCTCACGTAAATATTCTAGAGTTTGAGCGGGGGATAATTCTTTGGGGAGGGTAATATTTGGATGCGCTTGATTAAAAGAGGCGGCTGCAATTTGAGCGGCTTCTTCCAAGTTATATAGCTGGGGTGTCATAAAATGACTAACACAAAAAGGAGCGTAAGAGTTCATCCACATCACATCGATATTTTTTTCGTAAGGCTTTCGCGTGAGCCCATTTTTGTTCAATGGGGTTGAGATCAG
>JBIKXM010000279.1:0-2535 GCA_044355755.1 Burkholderiaceae bacterium
CCTAGCCAGAAAAACCATTTGCTTTTCTAAATCCGCTGAAATACATGAAAAAATTATCGGAACCTATATTGAGCGATATCATTTCAATTGATTGGAGGCACTACCAAAAAATGAACCCTCTTCAGCATCTGGACGTGAGTCAGTCTGCTATTGGTATTTTGGATTCAGGCGTAGGAGGCTTGTCTATCCTACGCGAAATTCAACAACAATTACCAGATGAATCTTTAATCTATCTTGCCGACTCAGCCTATGCACCTTATGGCGAACGTTCGATTACCGAGATTCAAAATCGAACCTTGGCCCTGTGTGATTGGTTAGCTCGAAAAAATTGCAAAGCCTTGGTTGTAGCATGTAATACAGCCACCGCGCACGCGATTCAGATGGTACGTGAGCGCTATCCTGAACCGCTGATTATTATCGGGGTCGAACCCGGGATTAAACCAGCACAGACACTTACACGTACTCATACCATTGGTGTCTTGGCGACACAAAACACACTTAACAGTAGCAAATTTCAAGCCTTAATGACTCGGCTACAAACTCAGCAACCCACCATGCGTTTTCTTTGCCAAGCGGGAACCGGGCTGGTGCCGCTGATTGAACAGGGACAAGCTGATAGCATCGCAGCGGAGAATTTATTGCGTACCTACCTTACACCGATGTTGTCACAGGGAATGGATACCCTGGTATTGGGATGTACACATTACCCTTTTCTGATACCAACCATTCGACGTATTGTCGGCCCACATGTCGCATTGGTTGATACCAGTCAAGCAGTCAGTAAACATCTAGCGAGTGAACTACAGCGACATGCTCTACTAAATAGAGCGACTAGCCATCTAAATCAAAAAATTTCTCTCTATGCCACTGCCATGCCCGAGAGCCTAAGTTGTATGGCGCGATCTTTACTCAAGCAAAATTGGGTGGCACAAGCTATCTCGATTTAGAAACCATAGCACGCTGCGCTGCATGTGATTGTTTTGCAAAGCCGTTAAAAAGTTGCCTCAAGGCCGGTGATGGTTATCGTACCCGGCGTATCTGATACTGTATTCAGAGCTAGCTCGCCAGCACTATTTGCTTCTATTGGGCGGCGACAAAAGCGCAAATGGCAGCTCTCGGTTATCGATGCAAAAGCTGAGGCAACCGTCGCCGATATAGCGCCACTGCCAGCGTTGATTAAACTCTTTGAAGCTGTCTGTAGCATCGCAGAAGGAAAATACTCCATTGCAGCTGTCATCGATGCAAACATAGCGCTTATCAACGCACAATACTCTACCGGTTTATGTGGTGTAGCTTGCCCAGCCCATGCTATGCCTAAGGCAGTTGCCCCGCCGATAGCGCCTGCTGCAACTGACTTGAATTCCTTGACCCCCTGAAAAAAAATCTGTCCAAAAATATGGTTACTGATGCCCGTGCTAATCATTGCCGTAGAAAATCCCGCTGTCCCTAGCAGTATCCGCTTGGCAGTGGCCAACCCTTCGCCCTGAAAGAAGCGCAGCGCCAGCGCTACTTTATCCTGCACCAACTCTTCTACAATAGACTTGCTCACCTCATTGAAATCGCCTGCTTGTAGCCATAAATCAGCGGTTAGGTGTTGAGCAATCGCCGCTTTACTTTGCTCGTAATAATGGTCGTATAGCCTTAAACCTAAGTTTTCCAAATTGTTGGCCGTGCGTCCCAAGGCCTGATTAAATAAGTCTTTAAAAAAATTTTTTTGTACGGCAGCAAAAGAGTCAAGTTGAGCTGGAGATGTAATCGTCTGTGCCACTTTAGATAACAGATTAATGGATGTGACGGTAATCAAGCTAAACAAAAGCGTCATACTCTGCTGTTTTTGCGGCTCATCTGGGTAAAGGTTTGCTACGGTATCGGTGAGTGCCGTTGCCATAGCCATACTACTCGCCATAACTGCTGCATTTTTGGCTGTATTGCCCAAAGTCTGTTTGATAGTTTCCAGCGTCCCTCTTGGCGCTGTAACAGAATCGCGTAGTTGTTTGTCAATAATCTCGCGTAAAAATTGTTTTTTTAACGCCCGCGTTCGATTCGCGTTGTCGATGTTTTCGTTTGTCGTTATGCTTAACCTTGTGGCTGGACTAAAAAAAGTACGCATACTCTGTCTCCTTCAATAGATTTAAACAAGTGTTTGAATAGGTGGAAATTGCTCAGATTTAGTTCATATTTTTTACTTTTTTCAATGGTATAAATAAAACCTTATTGATAATTGAAAAATCGCTTTTAACTAATTGATTTTGAAAGAGATAATATATGTATGCATTAATGCAGCTGTGGCAGCTAGGTGACGTAGTTACACGCAGTGTCGCGAGTCTTTTACTATTGATGTCCCTTATCTCCTGGACCATCATCCTCAGTAAATCCTGGATAATCTGGCGATTCTATCGTTTAGATGAGCGTTCGTTTTGGCTACATCATTCTTTTGGTAGTGCCTCCAATCAATTGAAATGATATCGCTCAATATAGGTTCCGATAATTTTTTCATGTATTTCAGCGGATTTAGAAAAGCAAATGGTTTTTCTG